>DASQFM010000270.1:0-2730 GCA_035633135.1 Candidatus Eiseniibacteriota bacterium | reverse complement strand
CCTTGCTGTCGGGCTATCGTCAGCAACCCCTCCGCATCGGCAAGACGGCCGTCGAGCAGCGCCAGGCTGGTGTCCGACAAGGCGTGGTACCAGCCATGAGAAGGCTGGCGAAGTGCCCGGGCAAGCCGGGCAGTCTCCGGCATGGTCGCCCGGATTCGATCGCCATCGCCGAGGCCCAGGCCAACGAGCAGCTGGCTGAGCTGCACGTCGGCAAGGAGCTCTCGATCGCCCGACGCGCGCGCCAGCGCTTGCGTCTCGATCAGGATCAACTTGATCTCGTCAATCGCGTCGGGGCCGAGAATCGCAGCGCTGCGAGCAATGAGGGCCTTTCCGAGCGAGACTGGATCGCCGACCCGGCGGGCCATCGTCACCGCTTCTGCACCGAACGCCGCGCGCCGCTCCATGGTGGGTTCGTCTCGTAGGGCTCCCGCGAGTCGCGCCAACAGCAGGACCCGCAGCGAGCTGTCGGACGGGTCGAGGGCCCGGAGCGCATCTTCGAGCAGCGGCACGAGCAGATCGTCGTCACCGGCGCGCCGCCAAGTGAACCTCCCGCCATAGCCGATGGCTGCCCGAGCCAGATCTTCCACTCGACCGAGTCGGCGAGCGATACCGGCGGCCTCGAGGAACGCGGCCTTCGCGACCCGCTCGTCACCTCCTCGGGTGGCCGCCGCACCGAAGGCGAGCAGAAGCGCGCAGCGCTCGGCCTCGTCGACATCGCCGAGGCTCAGCGCCACGCGGTAGAGGCGAACGGCCTCCTCGTAGGCGAACGCATTCGCAGCGCGGTCTGCCGCGCGCGCGGCGTATTCGCGCGCCTTCGCGGCGTCGTCGGCAGCAGCGAAGTGGAAGGCCAGCTCCGCCAGGGGCGGCTCGGAACCTGAGCGTCCTTCGAGGGCCAGGGCGATCCGATGATGGAGATGGCGTCGGGTGGCGGCCGGCAGCGATGCCGACAGGACCTCGCGGAACATGGCATGGCCGAACCGCCACCGATCGGACGCCGCGATCGGCTCCACCAGCACATGGGCCCGCCCGGCCTCATCGAGATCGGCCAACAGGAGCTCGCGCCGCCGCTCGTCAAGCTGGGCCAGGATTTCGATGTCGAGCTCGGTGCCGATCAGCGAGGCGGTGCCAAGCGTGGCGAGGCACTGTTCTGAAAGTCGTGCCAGCCGTCGTCCGATCACCGTCCGAACGCCTTCGGTCATCCCGAAGCCGCGACCAAGCAGGTCGGGTGCCTGATCGATCCGATCCTCCTCGATCAACAGCCGCACGACCTCGGTCATGAACAGGGGATTGCCCTCGGTCTCGCGCTGAATCGCTGCGGCGAGCCCGGCGTGGCCGTGGCCCGGTGTCAGGGCCTCGAGGTAGGCCGAAACCTCGGATTCGACCAGTCCGCGAGGGCTCAGCCGTGTGACGCCCGGAGCGCGGGCGATGTCCGCAATGACGGAGGCACGCCGGTCGGTGGGGCCGTCCGCGCCGAGCTCGTCGTCGCGGTAGGTCGCGACCACGAGCAGCCGGCGTTCCGTGATCTGCGTCGCCACGAACTGCAGCAGGAGCAGCGATGGTTCGTCGGCCGCGTGCAGGTCATCGAGGATGAGGACGATGGGCTCGGCTTCGGCCAGGGCCGCGAGCAGCCCGGCCGTGGCCTCGAAGACGCGGAAGCGCTCCTCGTCTCCCTCCGGCTTCGTCGCCGGCGTCGGTGCGGTGCCGGAGTCAGGGAGCTCGGGAATGATCCGGGCCACGTCCGCCGCCCGTGGCCCGAGCAGCTCACGTAGCCGGGCACCCCCGGTCGCCCCAAGGCCCGCCCGCACGATCTGCACCCACGGCCAATACGCGGGGGCTCCGCCGGCCTCCCAGCTGCGCCCCCAGAGGACGCGTGCCCCACGCTCGATCGCCGCGGTGGCGAGCGCGTCCGCGAGCCGGGTCTTGCCGATCCCGGCCTCGCCGCCGATCAGGACCAGCCGCGTTCGACCGGAGATCGCCGCCTCGAGGGCGCCGTCGAGGACGCCCATCTCCTGCTCGCGCCCCACGAACGGCATGCCGGCCGCTGTTGATCCCACCGTCACGACTTCACTCCGCAGTGTTCCCTCTCCGCGACGCGAGGCCGCACCGTCTCGGACTATGGCTCCGCGCCCTCGACCCTGCAAGGTTCGTATCCTTGCGGGCATGGCCGAAGTCGTCGAGACGCTTGCGCCGGAGGGCCTGCCGGTCGACCCCGATCTCGTCGGTGCCGCGGCAGCCCTCGATCCGGAGGCGGCGGCCCGCCGCCATGCCGAGATCGCGGGGTCCGTCAGGAGCGCGAACGAGCGCTACTACGTCGACGACGCGCCGGAGATCTCCGACGCCGAGTACGACGCACAGCTGCGCGAGCTGGTCGCGCTGGAGGCGGCCTTTCCGGCCCTCATCACGCCGGACTCGCCCACCCAGCAGGTCGGGGTGACGCCGGGCGGCACCTTCTCGGAGGTCCCGCACCGGCGCCCGATGCTGTCCCTGGCGAACGCCTTCAGCCACGACGAACTGCGGGCGTTCGACACCCGCGTCCGGCGTGGCCTGGGTTTGTCCCCGGCGCCAGAACAGACACCTGACCTGCAGTACGTCGCGGAGCTCAAGATCGATGGCCTGGCGATCACCCTCCGCTACGAGCGGGGCCGGTTCGTCCAGGGTGCGACGCGCGGTGACGGGACGACCGGCGAGGACGTAACGGCGAACCTGCGCACGATCAAGTCCGTTCCGGAA
>DASQFM010000269.1:0-12456 GCA_035633135.1 Candidatus Eiseniibacteriota bacterium | reverse complement strand
TGATCAACGCGTTCGGCGTGCGCCTGCTGTCGATCCTGAACAACATCGGGGTCGCAACCGAGATCCTGGGCATGCTCGTCTTCGCCGTCGTGCTGCTGTTCGTTGCCAAACACCAGCCGCTCTCGGTCATCACCGACTTTGCGGGGACTGAGCAGGCGACCAACGGCAACACGCTGGCAGCGTTCGCCCTCGGGCTGTACATGTCGATCTTCATCCTGTACGGCTTCGACACCGCCGGGACCTTCGGCGAAGAGACGCTCGACGCGAGCCGCCGCGCACCGCAGGGCGTCATCACCTCGGTCCTGATCTCCGGGGCCGTTGGCGTCGTCTTCTTCCTTGGCGTCATCCTGGCCATTCCGAGCGTGCCCGACACGATCGCGGAGGGCCTCGCCGGGGGCTTCCCGATCGCTACGATCATCACCTCGAACCTGAACACGGAGGTCGTCGCGGGCATCACGTTCGGCGAGATCTACCTGCTCGTGATCCTGGCCTCCGTCTTCGTCTGCACGCTGGCGATCCAGGGTGCCGCGACCCGAATGATGTTCTCGATGAGCCGCGACCGGAGCCTTCCGTTCGGCGGGATCTGGGGCCATGTCAACCCGACCTTCAAGACTCCGGCGAATGCCGCGATCGCGGTCGGCGTGCTGGCAGCGATCCCGATCCTCGTGACCGGGCCGTTCGGCGGCTTCGTCCTGTCGATCGCCGCGACCGGGCTGATCTACCTCAGCTATTTCCTGTGCAACGTCGGCGTGCTCGCGGCGCGGCGGCGCGGCTGGCCGCACACGCCCGCATGGTTCAACCTGGGTCGTTGGGGCATGCCGGTCAACATCCTCGCCCTCGTCTACGGTGGACTCATGCTCATCAACCTCGGGCTTTGGAACGATCCGAACCTCTTCGGCGACTTCGGCGGCGAGGGGCGTCTCTACTGGAACCCGTTCATCAACTCGTTCCTGCAGTGGTTCGGCCAGCCCCTTGATTTCCTGCCCGCTTGGCCCGTCTGGGAGACGATCGTCGGCACCCTGCTCGTGACCGGAGCGCTGTATTACGCCGTCTCGATTCGAGGTCGCGCCCATGACGTAGAGGCCGACGTCGCGACCGGCGAAACCGTGATCGCATGAGCGAGTCAATGAACTAACCCAGACCTGTGGTCGACGACGCTCTTCGCGGCTCGCTCCGCGAGGAGCTCGTCGGCGTCCTGCATCGCGTCCCGGAGCTCGCCGGGCGCGAGCTGTCGCTGGTCGCCCTGTCGGGCGGGATCACGAACCGCAACTTCTTGGTTTCGTCGCCGGGCACGGCCGATCGGTACGTCCTGCGACTGGCCGGCAGTGACACCCATCTGCTCGGGATCAGCCGCGAGGTCGAGCACGCGGCCACGGTGGCCGCCGCCGGAGTCGGCGTCGGGCCGGAGGTGGTGGCATTCATTCGGCCGGAGGGCTACCTCGTCACGCGGTTCATCGACGGCGAGCCGCTGGCTCTTGAGCTTGTCCAGCGCCCGGAGACGCTCCGCCGGGTCGGGGAGGCACTACGACGGATCCATGACGGGCCGGCCATCCCCGGGCTGTTCGTGCCGTTCCGAATCGTCCAGGCCTACTGCGCGCTGGCCAAGGCGCGCAGCGTCTCGATCCCCGCTGCCTATGAGCTGGCCCACGCGGTTGCGGCCCGGATCGAGCTGGCCCTCCTGACGTCGCCGGTCGAGCTCCGGCCGTGCCACAACGACCTCCTGAACGCGAACTTCATCGTGGATGACGGCGGGCGCATCCGGATCGTCGACTGGGAGTACGCGGGGATGGGGGACCCGTTCTTCGACCTCGGCAATTTCAGCATCAACCACGAGCTCACGGTCGAGCAGGACGAGGTCCTGCTCCGCGTCTACGACGGATCGCCCGCCATCGACGACCGCGCCCACGCGGCCCGCCTCGCGCGGCTGCGGCTGATGCGGCTCGTGTCCGATTTCCGCGAGGCGATGTGGGGTGTCCTGCAGCAGGGGATCAGCAGCCTGGACGTCGACTTCGAGGCCTATGCCCGCGAGCACTTCGAGCGACTCCTGGCGGGAGCTTCTGGTCCGGATTTCGAGCGCCAGCTGCGCGAGGCCGCGGGCTGACCCTGACAGACGGATGGCCCCGCCGCCGGGCGGGGCCATCGAATGACAGTGGCCTGCGTCCGGGTCAGACCACGCGACCGGCCTTCACGACGACGGTGTTTGCGAACTTGTCGTGGAAGCCCTGCTTGGTCGGGCTGGTGGCGGTCGAGTAGAGGAGGTAGATGCCCCACAGCAGCGCCAGGAGGCTGAGGATCGCTCCGATGGCGGGCAGGGCGTTGAAGAACTGGGCGACCCACCCGGGTCCCCACAACGCCACGGCGCGCCGGAGTGCCTGGTCGGTCGTCAGGGTCTTGCCATCGAAGGCATTGCCGACCTGCATCCCAAGGGCGCGCATGCCTAACGTCGCGCGCTGTGTGGTCCACGACCAGATGAAGTAGGCGGCATAGATCACTGCGCCGATGATCGCGTAGACGATCGTAGCCACTGGGTTGAAGACGACCCCGGTGGTTCCGATGCTGCCCGTTGCCAGGCCGACCGCCCCCAGAACGAGCCCAATGACGATCGAGATGATCGCGAGGATAACCCCGTCGATGATCAGGGCGAAGACGCGGTTCGGGACGTCGGCGTAGACGAACCCGGCCGCGCCGGGGACCGGTGCCGGAGCCGCTGCCGGTGCGGCCTCCCAGCTTGAGGCCGGCGGCGGCGCCGCTGTCGGGGGCGGCTCCATGGCCGGCGGTTGTCCCGGCGTCTGCTGTTCATCCATCGCGCACCTCGCCTCCCTCGGTCCCCCTGGCCGGGCCGTGCGACGCGGCCGGAGGACGCAGGCTCAGGATAGCCACCTGCAATGCGCGGGAACAGTCATCCTCGTGATTGCGCGAGCGCCGACCGGGGCCGGTGCGGGCTACCGTATCCACGAAGCGGGGACGGGAGGATCGGCGAGGCAGATGGACCAGGCGCGGGTCGTGGTCATCGGTGGCGGAATCGCGGGCTGCAGCGTCGCCTACCACCTGGCGGCCGCCGGCTGGACCGACGTGCTGCTCGTCGAGAAGGCGCAGCTGACCGCCGGCTCGACCTGTCAGGCCGCGGGCCTGGTGACGATGTTGAACCCGTCGCGGACGATGATGGCCTGGCGCCGCTACAGCATCGAGCTGTACGAGCGCCTGGGGGTCTTCGAGCGGGTCGGCAGCCTGCGGTTCGCCTCCTCGCCGGAGCAGCTCCGGGAGCTCGAACGGACGGCCAGCCGGGCCCGCGGCATCGGCCTGGATGTCGGGGTGATCTCGGCCGCGGAAGCGAGCGGCCTCATGCCTGCCGCTGCGACCGAGTCCCTCCACGGCGCGGTGTACCTCCCGGGTGACGGTCATCTGGACCCGCACACGGCGACCCACGCCGTCGCCGACGGGGCCCGTGCTCTCGGCGTCCGGATCCGGACCGGGACGCGGGTGACCGGCTTCGAGGTCAGCCCGCAGCGCGAGGTCCGCCGGGTGCTGACCGACGCCGGCCCCATCGACGTCGAGCATGTCGTTGACGCCGCCGGGATGTGGGCGCCCCAGGTCGCGGCCATGATCGGCGCCTTCATCCCCTCGACGCCGGTCGATCACCAGCACGTCGCCCTGCGCGCCGTGCCGGACCACGAGCTACCGCGGGACATGCCCTGCTTCCGCGATCCCGACAACCTGGTCTACGGCAAGGCCGAGCAGGGCGGGATGGTCTTCGGTGGCTATGAGGCGGAGCCCAGGGCACGCTGGGTCGACGGGGTCCCGTGGGACCACGCGGCTGCCTCGCTGCCGCCCGACTGGGAGCGGTTCGGGCCGCTCATGGCCGGCGCGATCCGGCGCTTTCCGTTCCTCGCCGATGCGGAGGCCATCCGCCTCGTCTGCCATCCCGACGCGATGACCCCGGACGCCAACCCGCTGCTGGGGCCGCTTCCGGGGGTGACGGGCTTCTGGGTTGCCGCCGGCCTGTCGCTCAACGGCTTCGGCGGCAGCGGCGGGATCGGGCGCGCGCTGGCGAGCTGGATGGTGGACGGCGATCCCGGGGTGGATATCGCGCCGTACCGGGCGTGGCGCTTCGGTCCTCCCTACCGGGATCCGACCTGGCGCGCTGCGCTGGCCGGCGAGGCCTACGCCGACTACTACCGGCTCCGTTTTCCGTACGACGTCGATGTTGCCGGGCGGCCGCGTCGCCTGTCGGCGCTCCACGGCCGGCTCCAGGAGACGGGCGCCGCGTTCGGGACCAAGGCGGGCTGGGAGCGCGCCGACTTCCACCGCCCGGGCCGGCCGTGGGTGCGGCTCGGCCGGCTCGATCGGCAGGCCGGCTGGCGCAGGCCCGACTGGTTTGAGCGCGTCGGCGAGGAGCACCGGGCCGTGCGAGAACGGGCCGGAATCATCGACTTGAGCTCGTTCGGCAAGATCGACGTGCGGGGCCGGGGTGCGCTTGCGGTGCTCCAGCGCGTGTGCGCGAACGACGTCGATCGGCCCGCCGGGACTGCGGTGTACGGCCAGTTTCTGGACGATCGGGGCGGGATCCTCGCCGACGTCACGATCACCCGCCTGGACGAGGACTGGTTCCGGGTCGTCACCGGCGCCGGCTACGCGGCCGCGGACCTGGGCTGGATCCGGGCCAACGTCAACCCGTCGGATGGGCAGGTGGACGTTCGCGACGTCAGCGACGACTGGTCGGTGATCGGCCTCTGGGGGCCGGCCGTCCGGGGCATCCTCTCAGCGGCCGTCGCCGCGGGTGCTGCCGGCGATCCCGCGGACGTCGGCGACGGCGCCGTGCCGCTCCGCTCAGCCCGCTGGATCTCGCTTCGCGGCGCCAAGGCTCTGGCGACCCGCATCAGCTACGCCGGGGAATTCGGCTGGGAGCTGACGATGGCGCCGGAGCACGCGGTCCAGGTCTGGGATGCGTTGTGGGCCGCCGGCCGGGCGGATGGCGCCGACGGACCCGGCCTCGAGCCGATCGGGTATCGAGCCCTCGAATCGCTCCGCCTGGAGAAGGGCTACCGCTACTACGGCGCCGAGCTCACGAGCCGCGACACGCCGCTGGAGGCCGGGCTCGCGAGCTTCGTGCGGTTCGCGAAACCGTCGTTCATCGGTCGCGAGACCCTGCTCGCGCGCCGGGACGCCGATGGCGCCGGACCTGCCCGACGGCTCCGGACGGTCGTGCTGGGCGGCCCGGATTGGCTGCCGATCTACGGCGGCGAGGCCGTCCGCATCGATGGCGAGGTCGTCGACCGCCTCCGGAGCGCCGCCTTCGGCTACACGGTCGGGCGGACCGTCGGGACCGTCTACCTGCCCGGCGATGTGGCCGAGGGGACGGCGGTCGAGGTCGACGTCTTCGACGAGCGCGTCGGCGGCACCGTCGCCGCGGACGTGCTCCACGACCCGGCCGGCGACCGCATGCGCGGCTGAGACACCCGGCCGGCCCGAGCTTGGCTCAGCCGGTCGCCGCGGTGTCGAGCCAGCCGCCGAATTCGGGTCCGTCGATCATCGCGCTCGCGCGGGTCCAGCGGTCCACCGACCAGCCCCAGAAGTCGTAGTCGATCGCCGAGACCGATGCCTGGATCGCCGCCCACAGCGTCCAGCCGACGTCGGACATCACCATCTGGAGCCGCATCCGGGCCAGCATTGCGGCGGTGGCCTCGCCGAAATACGCGCGGCAGAGGGCCTCCTGGCGGGCCTCGTCGTAGCCGAGCTCCTGGGCCGTGTTGCCGAGCTCGAACGTGGGGTCGTTGTTGCCGCTGTACTCGTAGTCGACGATCCACAGCCGTTCGCCATCGTCGAGATAGTTCTCGGCGAGGAGGTCGTTGTGGCAGGGAACCGTCGGCAGTGGGTGGGCGGCGAGCGCCTCCTCGATCGCCTCGACCGCGGGGGCCCGCTCGTGGTAGCCCTCCGGGATCGCGATGCCGCGCTCGCCGACCACGCGAAGGTAGAAGTCCGCGAGCCGGAACATGTCGAAGTCGTCCCGGAAGCGCGGGCCGGCGTGGAGTCGCCGGAGGACTGCCGCGATGCGTGTGGGCATCCCGGGCTCGCCGAACGCGGCGTTCGACATCGTCCGCCCGGGTAACCACTCGAGGATCAGCGCCCCGGATTCGGGGAGGTGGTGGAGCACCTGCGGCCCGACGCCGGCAGCTGCCGCCGCACGGGTGTTGAAAAGCTCGTTGCCGCGATCAACGGCGAGCAGCTCGGTGGATGACCCGGGCAGGCGCACGAACCTGGGTGTGCCGTCGACCTCGACGCGAAAGTTCGAGTTCGTGAGTCCGGCCGCGATGGGCTCGATCCGAATCTCGTGCCCGGCCCACTCCGGAACCGCGGCCACGATGGCCTCGATCGCCGTCATCGACCGCCCGGACATCGCATCCAACGAGCCTACCAACCCGGCCGATCCCGCCGGCTTGCGCGAGCGCGGGCCGCGAGCGCGAGCCGGAGTACTGCTGCTGGCGAGCCGTTGTGTCGCCGGGTCACGAGCCGTTGTGTCGCCGGGAGACACAAGCGACGAAGGAAGGCGACCGAGGGCTCCCCGGACGCCGCCTCCGCCGTCGATTGATGGCCGGGACGCGTCAAACGACGAGGAAGGGCCGTCGTGGCCGGGAGAAGCCGAGCCTCCTTCGTCACTTGGTGCACCGGGCGCCACAAGACGCGTCTCCCGACCGCCTCCTTCGTCACGTGGTGCACCGGGCGCCACACGCGGCTGGCCAGGAGTGATCCAACGACCAGGCCTCGAGCAGACTGGCTGTGGCGGGGCGCGCCGGCCGGTGCCGCCCGCCGGACGTGAGCCGCTTGTGCGGGCGGCCAGCTACTTCAGGCGGCCCGACACCGCTGCCACGTCCTCAAGAGCTTCGCCGATGCCGGTGCCGATCTCCTTGTCGGTCATGGGAACCACGCTGCCGACCCGCGCCCGCAGCTCGCGGACCGCCGAGCCAAGCCAGCCGAGCAGCTCGGTCACGGCCGTGTTGCCCGCCGCCTGCAGCGACCTGAGGCTGTTGTTCAGCCGCCCCGCGATCTCGCGATCCGCGGACTGCGCAACGGGATCCTGCGGGGCATGGCGCTTCGAACGGGACGAGCCCGGGTCCTCGATCGGTTCTCGCACGGCCAGATTGTCGCCTATCACTGGTCCCCGGCGACGGTCGTTCCGAGTCTCCGTTCGGGCACAACCGGCTGCCCGAACCGGCGCCCGCCGGCAGTCACTCGCTCGCATCCACCGAGCCCGGCAAACTACACGCCGCTACGCTGCGGCGGTCGGGCGGATCATCGAGGGAGGGATCGGGGAGCCGGTGGTGGAGCAGGCGCGGGCGGTGATCATCGGCGGCGGGGTCGGCGGCACGTCGATTGCCTACCACCTGGCCGAGCTCGGCTGGACCGACATCGTGCTCGTCGAGCGCGCCGAGCTGACCTCCGGGTCGACCTTCCACTCGGCAGGGCTCGTCGGCCAGCTCCGCTCGACCACGACCCTTACCCGGATGATGATGTACGGAGCGGACCTGTACCGGCGGCTGACAGGTGAGACCGGCGTGGACGTCTCGTGGCACGAGGTGGGCTCGCTGCGACTCGCGTCGACGCCGGCCCGCTTCGAGGAGCTCCAGCGCCAGGACGGCTGGGCGAAGACCTTCGGGCTGCCGCTCGAGCTGATCTCGGCGCGTGACGCCAGCCGGCGGTTCCCGCTGATGACCGATGCCGGAGTCCTCGGCGCGGTCTGGCTGCCGACCGACGGCTGGCTCGATCCATCCGGTCTCGCCCAGGCGCTCGCCGCGGGCGCGCGGGCTCGGGGGGCCAGCATTCGCCAGCACACGAGAGTCGTCGGCATCAGGGTGGCGCGAGGCGCCGTGACCGGGGTCGAGGTCGAAACCGGCGGCGAACGCTCGACGCTTGCAGCCGAGGTGGTCGTGAACGCCGGCGGGATGTTCGCGCCCGAGATCGGCCGGCTCGCCGGCGTGACGGTGCCGATCATCCCGATGGCCCACCAGTACCTGTTCACGAATGCGATCGCGGGCGCCACCCCGGACCTGCCGACGATGCGCGATCCCGACAACCTGTGCTACTTCCGTGAGGAGGTCGGCGGCCTGTGCATGGGCGGCTACGAACGGGATCCGGCCCCGTGGTCGCTCGACGGTGTGCCGCCGGACTTCAACCATCGCCTGCTCGATCCGGACTGGCCGCGCTTCCAGTCGATCATGGAAGGCGCCATCCGCCGCGTGCCGGCGATCGAGAACGCCGGCGTCACCCGGATGATCAATGGGCCGGAGGCCTTCACCCCGGACAACGAGTTCATCCTCGGCGAGAGCGAAGTGCGCGGCTTCTTCGTCGCCGCCGGCTTCTGCGCCCACGGCATCGCCGGCGCGGGCGGCATCGGGCGGCAGGTGGCCCACTGGATCGTCGAGGGCGAGCCGGAGCTGGATCTCTGGAAGATGGACATCCGGCGCTTCGGGGGCCAGTACCGGAGCCAGCGCCTGACGCTCGCACGGACGTACGAGAACTACGCGACCTACTACGACATCCACTATCCGAACGAGGAGCGCCACGCCGGCCGCCCGTTGCGCCTCTCGCCGGCCTACGACGACCTCGCTGCGCTGGGGGCAGCGTTCGGCGAGAAGGCGATGTGGGAGCGGCCGAACTGGCTCGTCGCCAACGAGAACGGCGCCGGGCTCGCCGACGCGGCGACCCTCGAGGCGCTCCGGCCGCGGGGTTGGGCCGGCCAGCACTGGTCACCGGCGATCGGCGCGGAGGCCCTCGCGACGCGCCAGACCGCGGCCCTGTTCGACGAGTCCAGCTTTGCGAAGATCGAGGTCGACGGCCCCGGCGCGGCTGCGTTCCTCCAGCGGCTGTGCGCGAACGACGTCGACCGGCCGGTCGGATCCATCACCTACACCCAGATGCTCAACCGCCACGGCGGCATCGAGTGCGATTTCACGGTGACCCGGCTGGCCCAGGATCGCTTCCTGATCGTGACCGGCACGGCGTTCGGCAACCACGATCTCGGCTGGATTCGGAAGCACCTTCCGCGCGAAGTCGCGGACGAGGGTGCCAGCGACGCGACGACCGCCGTGCGCGTTCGCGACGTGACCTCCAGCCGGGCGTGCCTCGGCCTGTGGGGCCCGCGGGCCCGCGACATCGTGGCGAGCCTGAGTCCCGACGACCTGTCGTCCGAAGCGTTCCCGTATATGACGGCGCGGGAGATCAGCGTCGGGATGGTGCCCGTCCTCGCCCTGCGGGTGACGTACGTCGGTGAGCTCGGCTGGGAGCTCTATGCGCCGTCCGAATACGGCCGCGCCCTGTGGAGGTCGCTCTGGGAGGCGGGCCGGCCGCACGGCCTGCTTGCCGGCGGCTACCGCGCAATCGACAGCCTTCGTCTCGAGAAGGGCTATCGCGTCTGGTCGTCCGACATCACCCCTGAAGAGACGCCGTACGAGGCCGGCCTCGGGTTCGCGGTCCGCCTTGACAAGGCCACGGACTTCGTCGGCCGGGACGCCCTGGTGGCGCTGAAGGCCGCGCCTCCCCGGAAGCGGCTGCGGTGCCTGGTCCTGGACGATCCGCGCTCGGTCGCCCTCGGCAACGAGCCGCTCCGCGTGGACGGCCGCATCGTCGGGCGGGTGACCTCGGGCGGCTACGGCTTCGCTGTCGAGCGGTCGATCGCCTTCGGCTACCTGCCCGCTGAGCAGGCGGCCATCGGCACCAGGGGCGAGGTGGAGGTCTTCGGCTCCTGGATCGGCTTCGAGATTGCCCGGGAGCCGTTGTGGGACCCGGAAGGCGCGAGGATCCGCGCGTGACGCTGGAGGATCCGAGCATGAGCGCGCAGCCGGCCGAGTACGGTGCTGCGTGGAGCGCCGGCCTTCGCCGCGGCACCGACGCCGAGCTGCGAGCCTGGGTCGACGCGGCGCTCGGCTGGTGCGACGCCACCGACGCCGTCGCGATGCGCTACTTCCGACGCGATCTCGATGCCCGGCGCAAGGCCGACCAGACCTTCGTCACGGCTGCCGACACCACGATCGAGCGGCTCATTCGTGACCGCATCGGGGACGCATATCCGCACCACGGGGTCCTCGGCGAGGAGCTGGGCGAGGAGCGCCCGGACGCAGCGGTCCGGTGGTACGTGGACCCCATCGACGGGACCCACAACTTCCTCCGGGGCATCCCCGTGTTCGGCACGCTGCTCGCGGCCGAGCGCGACGGAGAGATGCAGGCGGCGGTGATCTCGGCGCCGGCCCTTCATTCCCGCTGGTACGCCTGGCGTGGTGGCGGGGCGTGGGCCATCGACGGTGGCGATCCGGCCCGCCGGATTCACGTCTCGAGCATCGACACCCTCGCCGAGGCCCAGGTGCTGTATGCCGGCAGCGCCGACGTCGAAGCGTCTGGTCGAGGGCCCGGATTTCGAGGCCTCCTGGCGTCGGCATGGCGCGAGCGCGGCCTGGGCGACTTCTGGGGGTACGCTCTGGTCGCCGAGGGTGCGGCCGAGGTGATGATCGAGGTCGACCTGTCGATCTGGGACATCGCCGGGCCGTCTCTGCTGATCGAGGAGGCCGGGGGCCGGATCAGCGACTTCGAGGGCCGCCGGATCCTCGACGGCGGCACGATTCTGGCGACCAACGGCGTGCTCCACGAGACGGTGCGGTCGGCGCTGGTGCGCGGTGACGGCTGACGAGGCTAGCGCCGGGCGTCCTCGCGGGCGGACCGGTTCTGCCGGAACGTGGAGACGACCACGATCCCGACCGCGGCGACGAAGATCGCGGTTCCGATCACATGGATCTGCGGCGGCAGGTTGTTGCGGATGCTCGCCCAGACCCAGATCGGGAAGGTGCTGCTCGTGCCCGAGGTGAAGTTGGTGATGATGAAGTCGTCGATCGACAGGCTGAACGCCAGCAGCGCGCCCGCCAGGATGCCCGGGAGGATCAGCGGGAACGTCACTTTCCAGAACGTCGCCCACTCGTTGGCGCCCAGGTCCATGGCCGCTTCCTCGAGATGCCACGGGAACCCCCGCATCCGCGCCCGAACGGTGACCACGACGAAGCTGATGTTGAACATCACGTGGGCGATGAGGATCGTCGTGAAGCCCAGCGGGTAGAGGGCGCCACCGGTCAAGGTCTTCCAGGGCTCGCCGGCCGACCCGACGAACAGGGTGAGGAGACTCGCCCCCGCGACGATCTCCGGGGTGGCCACGGGCAGGAACACGAACAGGCTGGTGGCCGAGCGGCCCCGGAACTGGTAGCGGCTGAGGGCGAGCGCGATCATCGTTCCGAGAGCCGTGGCGATCACCGTCGACACCGCGCCGACCGCCAGGCTCGTGCGAAGGGCGTCCTCGAGCCCCAACCGGCCGAGCGGATTGGCCCAGGCAGCCAGTGAGAACCGGCCCCACACGAAGTTGAAGCGGCCGGGTGGGTCATTGAACGAGAACACGATCATCACGGCGATCGGGAGCAGGATGTAGCCAATGGCGAGCACCGTGAACATCGGCACGGCCCACCGATCCACAAGCTGGAAGGAGCGAGCGACGACGTGCGGCCGGCCGTCGGCAAGGCCTGGCGCGCCGGAGCGAGCGGCCGATCCGCTCACGCCCGACCCCCGCTGAGCTCCTCGGTTCCCAGGGCCCGGGCATACACCAGGATCGCGATCAGGATGGCCGCCATCAGCATGAATGACAGCGCGGCGGCAGTGGGGTAATCGTTCTGGGCCAGGTAGCGGTTCTGGATCACGTTCCCGATCATCTGGGTCCTGGTGTTGCCGAGCAGCTCGACATTGACGAAGTCGCCGATCGCGGGGATGAAGGTCAGGATCGAGCCGGCAAAGACTCCGGACAGGCTGAGCGGGAAGATCACCCGGACGAATGTCTCGGAGATCAGCAGGGACGCGATGGCGGCGCCGATGACGCCCGCGCCGACGATGGGCAACGCCGCCTGCAGCAGCCCGGCCGGCGTCGCCTCGGCGTAGCCGAGCCCCAGCAGAAACGCGGTCGCCAGCAGGGCGCCACCGATGCCGCCGACGATGACGCCGGGCCTCCGCCAGGGACCGGCGTAGAGGTCGCGGGCGGCCTCGAGCAGTCGCTGATCGATCTTCTCGAGGGCGACGTACAACGGCAGGACCATGAACGGCAGGAACTGGTACGTGAGGCCCGAGACGACCGCCAGCGGCGTGCCGAGGATGTTGAAGTTGCGTGGAACGAGCCCGAGACCGTCACGCAGGATGGCGAGCGCCGGTCCGTCGTTGCCCAGCAGGATCTTCCACGAGATCGTCCGGATCAGGAAGTTCGTGAAGAACGGCGCAATGACCAGGAACAGCAGGAGCGTCTTGTAGCGACCACCGCGGAAGGCGATCCCGTAGGCGAGGGGGTAGCCGATCAGGAAGCACAGCACGGTCGCCAGCCCGCCGTAGACGAGGGAGTTCGCGAACTGGCTCGGAAATGCGGAGATGACGTCGAGGTAGTTGCCG
>DASQFM010000268.1:0-4791 GCA_035633135.1 Candidatus Eiseniibacteriota bacterium | reverse complement strand
TGGATTCGAGCGGCGACGCCCTGTTCGCCGCGGTCCTGGGCGGCGCGGCGCTCGTCAAGCCGAACCTCGCCGAGCTCGAAGCGATGGCCGACCGCTCGCTGCCCACCATCGGCGCGGCGATCGACGCGGCCACCGAGCTCGTGGGCAGAGGTGCCGGCGCCGTGCTGGTGAGCCTCGGGCCCGATGGCGCCCTGTACGTCGACGCGGCCGGTGCCGTCTCCCACGCCGAGGCCGAGATCGACGATCCGGTCAACACCGTCGGAGCCGGGGACGCCCTGCTGGCCGGTTTCCTCGCCGGCGGCGCCGACGCTGCGGCGCTGCCCGAGGCGGTCGCCTGGTCGGTCGCGGCGGTTCGCTCGCCGGGAACCCGGATGCGGCGGGTGTCCGACGCGGATCGGGAGCAGGTGATCGTGCACGACACGGTCGACCGCGGGCGGCGGCTCCGGCCATGACGGCCGAACGCGTCGCGGCCAGGCGGGTCGTCCGCGGAGCTCCGGGGGCGCCGGGTGTCGCCCGCGGGCCGTGGGCCCGCTACGAGCGAACGAGCCTGGTGCTGGTCGGCCGGATTGGGGCTGAGCAGGCTGAGCCGGAGGTACGGCGCCTGATCGCCGCGGCAGAGGCGGTCGCGGTCGCCTCGGAAGCGCTCGCGGAGGGGGTCCGCCGCGACGGCCACGAGGAAGAAGCGGACATCTTCGAGGCCCATGCGGCAATGGCGCGCGATCCCGAGCTGATCGAGACGGCCGGCGGCCACATCCGGAGCGAGCTGCTGGATGGTCCGGCGGCCATCTCCGCTGCGGCTCAGGCGGTCGCCACCCTGCTCGGCGGGCTGGACGACGAGCTGTTGCGAGCTCGGGCGGCGGACGTGCTCGACGTCGGCGATCGGATCGCGCGCCAGCTCGCCGGCGAGTTGGCGGTCTCGTTCAGCCTCGCCGCACCCGCGGTGGTCGTGGGCGAGGACCTCCCGCCGTCCGTGACGGCCACGCTGCCGCGTGAGCGCCTGCTCGGGATCGCGCTGGAGGGGTCGTCACCCACCGCCCACGCATCGATTCTCGCCCGCGCATATGGCATTCCTGCTGTCGTCGGGGCCACCGGGCTGCTCGCTGCGGTCGTCGAAGCCGGTCCGTCCGCCGAGATCCTGATCGACGGCTCGAGCGGCGAGATCATCCTCGCCCCGAACGAAGCCGATGACGTCCGCTACGCCGAGGGGCTGGAGCGGCTTCGCCAGGAGCGCGACCGCGACCGGTCGGAGGCAGACCTGCCCGCGGAGACGCTCGACGGGACGGCGGTCACGCTGCTGGCGAACGTCGGCTCGCCCGCCGAAGCCGCTGCGGCCGTCGCGCTCGGCGCCCGGGGTGTGGGCCTGTTCCGCACCGAGTTCCTGTTCATCGAGCGATCCGAACCGCCCTCGGAGGAGGCGCAGCTGGAGGCCTATGCGAGCGTGGCCGAGGCGTTCCAGCCGTATCCGGTCACCGTCCGACTGCTCGACGTCGGCGGCGACAAGCCGATCCCGTACCTGCCGATCGCCGCCGAGGACAACCCGTTCCTCGGGGTCCGCGCGCTCCGCCTCGCTGAGACCCGCCCGGACCTGTTCGTCACCCAGCTGCGGGCCTGCTACCGGGCCGCGAGCCGCGGCCGGATCAAGGTCATGGCCCCGATGGTGGCCGACGCCCGGGACGTCGCGACCCTCCGCGCCCTCGCTGATCGCGCCCGCGAGGAGGTTGCTGCCGCGGGTCAGCCGATGGGCGAGATCGACCTCGGAGTCATGCTCGAGATCCCCTCGGCGATCCTCGTGGGGGACACGTACTTCGACGCGATTCGGTTCGCGAGCCTCGGGACCAACGACCTCCTCCAGTACACGCTGGCCGTCGATCGCGGCAATCCGGCGCTCGAGCGCTATCGCGATTCCCTGCATCCGGCCCTCCTTCGACTGGTCGGCATGGCGGCCGAGGCCGGCGCCCGGTTCGGGATCGAGGTCTCCGTCTGCGGCGAGATGGCCGGCGATCCTCCTGCCGCCCTTGCCCTGGTCGGGCTCGGGATCCGCTCGCTCAGCATGGCGGCCAGCAGCCTGCCCGCGGTCCGGCGGGCGGTTCGAGGGAGCTCGCTCAGCGAGCTCCAGGCGGCTGCGGCCGATGCGATCGCCGCGCCGTCCGCCGATGCCGTCCGGTCCCGCTTCGAGGCGCTCGTCCAGGCGTCCTGACGCGACGGGACCGGCGTCCAACCCTGGGCTCCCGGCCGCCCGTACACTCGGGCGGGCCATGACCACGCCGACCGCTTCCACCGCAGCCGTTGCTCCGATCGCGCCCCCGCGTGCGGCGCGCCGGCTGCTGATCCTGACCGAGGGCAAGTTCCAGTTCCATGACGCCAAGACCGCCATGGGCGTCATCCGCTACGGGACCGATCGCGTCGTCGCGCTCCTCGACTCGACGATCGCCGGGCGAAACGCCGCGGAGTGGATGCCCGGCTACGACGTGCCGGCCATCGCGACCCTGGAAGAAGCCCTCGCCCTGCCGGAGCCCCCCGACACGCTCCTGATCGGCATCGCCCCGACCGGCGGCAAGCTCCCGACGGATTGGCGGGCCACGATCCTCGCCGCGATCGCCGCCGGGCTGGAGATCCACTCCGGGCTGCACACGTTCCTCGGCGACGATCCGGAGTTCAGCGCCGGCGCCGCAGCTGCCGGGGTCCGGATCGTCGACTATCGAAGGCCACCCGAGCGCCACGAGACGTCGATCGGGCGTCGCCACGACCCGGGCAAGCGGGTGATCCTGACGGTCGGCACGGACTGTGCGATCGGCAAGATGTCCGTTGCCCTCGACCTGCGCAGGGCCGCCCTCGCGGCGGGCGACGCGGCGGTGTTCGTGCCAACGGGCCAGACCGGAATGATGATCGACGGCTGGGGCGTGGCGGTCGATCGAGTCATCAGCGACTTCGTGCAGGGCACGGTCGAGTGGATGGTCGAACAGGCCGAGGCCCGCGGCGACTGGGTGATCGTCGAAGGCCAGGGCTCGCTGGACCACCCTGCGTACTCCTCCGTGACCCTGGGGCTGCTGCACGGTGCGACGCCGCACGCGATGGTCATGGTCCACAAGCCCGGGCTCGCGGAGCACGACTTCGATCACCTGCCGGAGGCCTCGTTTCCGATCGCCCGACTGCCCGACTTCATCCGCCTCCACGAGCACGTCGCCGGGCTCGTCGCGCCCTCGAAGGTCGTCGCGATCGCCCTCAACACGATGCTCTATCCCGACGAGGCCGCGGCCCGCCGGGTCATCGCCGAGATCGCAGTCGAGACGGGCCTGCCGGCCGACGATCCCGTGCGGTTCGGCGGCGGCCGCCTGTGGGCGGCGATCCGCGAGTCCGTCGATGCGTTGCCCTGGGTCCACGGCGCCGGCGGCGGCGAACGGCGCCCCAGCGGCGGCGAGGCGCGCACCGGCGACCCCACGACGCCAACCCCGGCGGCGTCGGCAATCGCCGGCCGGGCCGATCGCCGCGCCGCTTCGTGACCCTCGAGGTCCGCCAGGAGGTCCTCCGCCTGGCGCTGCGCGAACCGTTCGTGATCGCGCGCTCGGACCACGGCGCCGGCCGCTCGATCACGACCGTGATCGTCGAGCTCCGCGACGCCCGGTTCCCGGAGGTGGTGGGCCTCGGCGAGGGCTATCCGGACCGCTTCTACGGCGAAACGCCGGAGACGATGGCCGCCATCACGCCGTTGCTGGTCGAGGCAATCGGGGAAGTGGATCCGACGATCACGGGCATGGCCGCTGCGTCAGCCCGGCTGACGGCCGCGATCCGCTGGAACGGCGCGGCCAAGTGTGCCCTCGACATCGCCCTCCACGATCTTGTCGGCAAGATCCTGGGGCAACCGGTCCACGCCCTCCTGGGCCTGTCCGCCGAGATTCCGCCCACCGACTTCACCCTCGGCCTTGACACGCCCGCGGTGGTTGCCGAGCGCGCCCGCCGGGCCAGCGCCTTCCCGGCGCTGAAGATCAAGGTCGGCGGCCCGGCCGACCTGGCGACGCTGGCCGCGGTCCGCGAGGTCTACGGCGGGCCGCTGCGCGTCGACGCCAACACGGGCTGGACGCCGGAGCTGGCGACGCAGCTGCTGCCGGACCTCGTCGACCTCGGGGTCGAGCTGATCGAGCAACCCTTCCCGGCGCGACGGCTGGACTGGCTCGCCGCCTTCCAGGCAGCCTCGTCGCTGCCGCTCGTGGCCGACGAGTCGTGCGTGACCGACGAGGATCTGGATGCGCTGGTCGGCGTGGTTGCGGGGGTCAACGTCAAGCTCGCGAAGTGCGGTGGGGTGGGCCCGGCGGCGGCCATGCTCGCCCGCGCCCGCGAGCTCGGGTTCCGGACGTTCGTGGGCTGCATGGAGGAGACGTCGGTCGGCATCGCCGCCTCCGCCGCGGTGGCCTCGCTCGCCGAGTGGGTGGATCTCGACGGCTGCCTGCTCCTCGCCGATGACCCGTTCGAGGGCCTCGACCTGGGTCCCGACCAGCGCTGGCAGCTCGGCAAGCGGCCGGGCCTGGGGGTCTCGCGGCGGTCGGCCGCCCGCGGCTGAAGGGCTGTGGATAAGTTGGTGGACGAAAAGGTGGACAGACCCTCTTCCGGCTGCAGGGACCGCAGACGTACCATGTCCAAACCGGTTTCGGCCCATCCGGTACGTGGGTCCGCCGGGCACCTCAACAGCCCAATCTCGGGCGCGGTCCATCTCGCCGTCTGCCCGAGATCAGCTTCGCCGTGCCCCTACCGGCGAAGAAGAGGAGGATGAATTGGTCGTGCGTCCTGCCCCAATGC
>DASQFM010000267.1:0-7295 GCA_035633135.1 Candidatus Eiseniibacteriota bacterium | reverse complement strand
GGGCCTGCGGTCGGCGGGATCCTGCTCGCGATTGGCGGCGTGACGCCGGCCTTCATCATCAACGCGTTCAGCTTCGTGGTGATCGCGGTCATCCTGTGGACGCTCCCGCCGTCGAGGGCGCACCCGCCTGCCGCGGCGGCCGCGGAGCCGGCGGCCGGCTCGATCCGATCGCCGGGCTACTCGATCCGATCGCCTGCCGAGCCCGAACCCGAGCCCGAGCCCGAGCCCGAGCCCACGATCGCCCGACGGCCGCTGGCGGGGCTGGCAATCATCCAGGTCATGGCCGGGTTCTTCGACAGCGGGATGCAGGTGCTGACGATCGTCCTGGCGATCAACGTCCTGAATGCCGGCGAGGCGGCCAACGGCTACCTCAACGCCGCGATCGGCGTGGGCGGCCTGCTGGGCGCGATCGGCTCGGGCGTGCTCATCCTGCGCCGCAACCTGGGACCGCCGCTGCTCCTCGGGGCGCTCGTGTTCGGGCTCGGGCTGTTCATCCTGGGCGCCATTCCCGTGCTCGCCGTAGCCCTGGTGGCGCTCGTCGTCGCCTACGCCGGGGCGATCCTGCTCGACGTCGTCCTGACGACCATCTTCCAGCGCGTCGTCCCGGACGAGCTTCGGGGCCGCTGGAGCGGCGTGTTCCAGTCCGTCTTCACGCTGGCCGGCGCGGCCGGCGCGTTCGCGTTGCCGGTTCTCGTCGTCAACGTCGGCGCCCTGCCGACACTCGGTGCGGCCGCGGTGGTGCTGATCGTGGCCACGTTCGTCGGACACGCGCTCATCGGCCGTGCCGCCACTCGTGAAACCAGCCCCTTCGAGGCGACACTTGCCGAGGTCGCCAAGCTCCCGCTCTTCACCGGCGTCCCCGCCGCCCGCCTCGAGGGGGCGCTGGCGCGCGTCCGCGAGGTTCCGGTCAGGGCGGGCGAGGTCGTCGTCCGCGAAGGCGATCCGGCCGATCGCTTCTACATGATCGAGTCCGGGTCATTCGTCGTGACCCAGGAGGCCGCCCCCGGCGCCCCGCCGGTGGTCCTCCGGCGTCTCGGCCCCAACCAGGTCTTCGGGGAGCTCGGTCTTCTTCGCGGTTCGCCTCGGACGGCGACCGTCGCGGCGGAGAGCGACGGCGTTCTCCTCGCGCTCGACGGGCCAGACTTCCTGCGGCTGGTCGGAGCCGGAGGCCCGCTCCGGGGTCGGCTCCTCGGGTTGTATGCCGGCGGAGGTTCCGGCGGGACGAGCTAACACGCCGAGCATGCGCCGGGCGCACGCCGGCGTCCACGCCGGAACGAGATCTGGCTGTGCCGCTGGCTCGGCCCGGGCCGGACCTAGGGGTTATCCCCGCCCGGCGTCCAGGAAGGCGATCGCCGCGGCCGCCAGAACCGGCGACACGCCGACGTCGTAATGCGTCGTGTTGGGGATGATCCCGAGCGCGTGGCCGCCGGCCGGGCGGCCCTCGCCCATCCAGCCGCCGTCGCGCTTGCCGCCATCGAGCAGGCCGAAGATCTCGACGTAGTGGCTCGGCGGCGCCATGTCGGCGTCGGCGCAGGCGATGAGCGTCGGCATCCGTAGCCCGCGGACCACGTCACTGAAGTCGAAGTCCACGGCCATCGACGAGCCGATCTTGTCGAGCAGCGGGCCGAAATCCTCCGGCCGGGGAGCGACCCGCTGGTACAGCTCCCACATCGGCGTGTCCTTCATGAACTCGGCCGCGGCGGCACTCACCTGGCCCTGCTGGACCAGCATCTCGGGGTAGACCGCGTCGCGCCGGATGTTGGCCGCGACGACGATCGCCTTGTTGACGCGCTCGGGGAACTTCGCCGCGGTGAACAGCGCGACACCGCCGCCGAGCGAGTAGCCCATCACGTCGGGCTTCTCGAGCTCGAGGTGCTCAATGAGCGCCGCGATGTCGCCGGCCATGAGCTCGACGCTGAGCGGGCGATCGATGTCGGCGGTTCGGCCGTGGCCCTGAAGATCGACCAGGATGACCTGCCGCGCGTTCGAGAGCGCCGGCAGGATCGGGGCGAACATCTCGCCCGACGCCAGCCCGCCGTGCAGGAGGATGAGGGCCGGCGCGCCGGCGTCGTGGGCCGGACCGTGCGTCTCGTAGTAGAGCCGGATCCCGTTGACATCGGCGTACTGCCCGGTACCGCGCTGCTCAGCGGTCAATTCGGTGGTCATCGTGGGTCTCCAACGGTGCGGTGACGCTTGTTAGCTATGCGTCGAGCGAGCCGCCGAGAAGTCGACAGGCGCCCTACGCAGCGCTCCCCGCCTCGGCGGGGGTCTCGTCCTCCGCCTGGAAGGTCGAGCCCATCGGGCGCTCCTTCAGGAAGAGCACGAACAGCGCGGCCAGGAGGGCGGCGCCGATGGCGATCCAGAACGTCGAGGCGATCGCGATCGCGAAGGCTTCGTGGATTGCCTGGACGATGCCCGGGATGAACGGCTCGACGACGCTCCGGAAGGCCTCTGGAACTCCGGCCAGGATCCGCTGGCCGAGGTCGCCCGTGCCTGTCAGGTCGAGCTGGGGCGCACCGGCCGCGCCCGGCTGGAACTGGTCGACAAATTGCTGGGGGACGCCGTTCGCGAGCAGCCGGCCCGGCAGCTCCCTTGTCAGCGAGTCGGCCAGGATCGTGCCGGCGAGCGTGAGGCCGATCGTGCCGCCGATCTGCTGGAAGAACGTCAGGCTCGCCGTCGCGATGCCGACGAACCGGGGCGCGACGCTGTTCTGGACCACCACCGTGAAGACCGCGAATGACGGGCCGACACCGAGGCCCGCCACGATCATCCACAGCCACAGGGTCTGGAATGAGGTATCGGCTCGCAGATTGGTGAGCAGGAACAGCCCGGCGGCGAGGACGACCATCGAGCCGAGGATCAGGACCTTGTAGCGCCCGGTCCGGGCCACGACCTGACCGCTGACGGTGGCGCTGACTATGAGGGCGATGATGAGGGGCAGCAGGTTGTAGCCCGACTCGGTCGCGCTGGAGCCGGCGACGACCTGGAACCAGCGGGGCAGGAAGATGATCGCCCCAAAGAAGCCGAACGACATCAGGAACATGCCGGCGACCGAGATCGAAAACGATCGGTTCCTGAACAGGTCGAGGTGGAGGATCGGATCTGCGGTGCGGCGCTCCCACCACAGGAAGACGACGCCGATGACGAGGCCGAGCGCCATCAGGCCGGCCACGAGCGGGTCGCCCCAGTCGTGGGTCTGCTTGTTCGTCAACCCGACCAGGAATGGGCCGATGGCGGCGGCGAAGAGCGCCGCGCCGACGTAGTCGATGTTGCGGCCGGTCTCGGGATGCTTGATCGGGGGTAGCAGCCGCCAGCAGACGACCAGCGACACGAGCGCGACGGGGACGTTGATGAAGAAGATCCAGTTCCAGCCGAAGTTGTCGGTGATGAGCCCGCCGAGGCCCGGGCCGAGCACCGACGCCAGGCCGAACACGGCCCCGAAGTACGCGCCGTACTTGGCGCGCTCCTCCGGCGGATAGAGGTCGGCGATCACCGCAAGCGCGATCGGGAAGACGGCGCCGCCGCCGAGGCCCTGGAGGCCGCGGAAGAGGACGAACTGCCACATCTCCTGGCTCAGCCCCGCGCCGACCGATGCCACGAGGAAGAGGCCGACTGCCCAGATGAAGATCGGGCGCCGGCCATACAGGTCCGAGAGCTTGCCGTAGATCGGCCCGCTGATCGTGGCGGTGAGGAGGTAGACGGTGACCGACCACGTGTAGAGCTCCTCGCCGTGGAGGTCGGTGATGATGACCGGCAGCGCGGTACCCACGACGGTCTGGTCGAGCGCGAACAGGAACAGCGCCAGCAGGATCGCGCCGAGGATCTCGAGCTTCTGACGCGGGCTCAGGTCGAAGCTGCTGGTGGCGTCGAGATCAGCCTTGGCGGCGGCCGCCTGCGTCATCTGGAAAACCTCGGCAATGGGATGTGGGCAACCGACGATGACGCCGGGAGCCGCCAGTATGCCGAAGATCTGTTAACGCGGTTTGTCGCGGCGTTTGCCATGCACGTCGGTAGCGCGACCCGCGCGCTCCTCCGGCGCCGTTGCGCGACCAGCGCGCTCTTCCCGGTGCGGTTGCGGGACCTGCGCGCTCTTCCGGGGCGCCGTTGCGCGCTTGCGCTACCAGCGCGCTTTTCCGGCGCTTTGTGCACCCGGAGCACCAACTCGACGTGGTTTCCTCGGCGACCCGGGGGTGGACCCAATGACCTCGTCGATTTGTGCCGCCTGGGGCACCACCGCGACCACCTCGACCTCGAAATGAGGCTCTGCCGGCCAGTCAGGGGTCCAAACGTCGTCGCGATCGTGCTCCCATCGCACATTTCGACGAGGTTTCTGCCTCGGGAGCGCGATCCTCCGCCCAACCTCGTCGATCTTGTAGCACCTGCGAGCACATCCGCTGGTGTCGCCCAGGCTTGACAGCGGTCACCTCCTCAGCTGTCACCTCCTAGCGGTCACCTCCACGATCTCGGGATCGGTGGCACGGCCCGCCACGGCGTTCCAAACTGCGCGGGTGGCAAGGACCGTGAGTCGCGACCAGGTGCTGCGGTATCGCGCGCGGGTGAGCCATCTCGACAGGAAGCTGCCGGCTGGGTCGTTCGCGAAGGCGGCGTGGGGAGGGCTCCAGGACTCGGTGCCGCGGGCCGGCGTCATCTCGCTGCATGCCCGGGTCGAAGGCACCCAGCCCGATTCCTGGGAGGACCCGTCCCTCGTCCAGATCTGGTTCCGTGGTGGCGCCGACTACCTCGTGCCACGTGGCGACGCCGGGATCTTCACCCTCGGGTCGTCACCGCGGGATCAAGGGCGGGCGGCGGCGCTCGACCGCCTCGCGGACGACATCCACCGCGTCGCCGACGGCCGCACGCTGATGGTCGCCGAGGTCGCAAGTGCACTCGGGCACGAGCGCCCGCTGCAGGTCCGGGAGTCGGCCCTGACCGGGCGCGTCCACATCCGCTGGGACGCGAGCAACATCTGGCTCATCCCCGTCGAGCGTCCAGAGATCGACGTCGAGGACGCGCGACGCGAGCTGGCCAGACGCTTCCTGCACTGGTTCGGGCCGGCGACGAGGCAGAGCCTGGCCCGCTGGACCGGCGTCCAGCCCCGCGACGCCATTGCGACCTGGAAGAGCATCGAGCCGGAGCTGATTCCCGTCGAGATCCAGGGGCGGCCGGGCGACGCGAGGTTCATGCTCGCCGCAGACATCGAGGCCCTCGAGCGGGCCGAGCCGATCTCGGGCGTCCGGCTGCTGCCGTTCGACGACGCCTTCACCAAGCTGGACGACGCGTTGCTCCTCCGCGACGAGGCGCTCCGGGCGAAGGTCCTCCCGCGCGGCGACTCCCGCGGCTTCATCCCGGGTGCGGTCCTCGTCGACGGCGAGATCGTCGGCGCCTGGCAGCGCCAGCAGCGCAAGGTCCGGATCCATCCGTTCGGCATGTTGCCGGCACGCGTGCGCGACGAAGTCGAGCGGGAGGCCCTGGCGTTTCCGATCGCGGCGACGTCGCCGGCGAGCGTCGGCTGGGAATGACCGGCGCCTCGCTCGAGACTCGGCGCAGCCGGGTCGCCCTCCGACAGCACCTCGCCGCAAGACGATCGGATCCGGCCCGACGGCCCTGGGTCGGTCAGGCGTCGGCCACGAGGAGATCCGCCTGGACGCGCAGTGACTGGGTGACCTTCGACAGCGGGCTCATGTAGATCGGGATGCAGACCTCGCGGCAGCGCATCGCCAGGTCGGCGACCTCGCGGAGGCGTTCGGCCATCAGTGTCCACGCCGCCTCGCGGTGCGGCAGCAGGTAGTCGACCGAGTAGAAGAGCTCGAAGTTGGGCCCCGCGGTCATCCCCGGGTACTCCGGGCCCACGGGCAGCCGGGTGACGAGGTTGCCGAGCGTCTTGATGGCGCCCTCCATGAGCCCGACCGCCACGTCCGCCAGGGTGCCCAGCTGCTCGTCGGTCTCGTCAGTGTGGGCAAAGTATCGAGCCAGGAGCTGGAGCAGGACCTCGTAGACCGCGTTCAACAGGTCCATGCAGCGGACCGTGAACAGGTCGGTGATGATCGGGACCGGCTCGCCGCTGTCCGGTGGCCGGACGCTCGCCGCGAGCACCGGTCGAGTGGGCTCGAAGGCCGCGTTGGCATCGCGCGCCTCGAGGAGCTCGTCGAGGATGTTGATCAGGCGCCCGAAGTGAGCGTCCTTCCAGTCCCCGCGGGCGCCTTCGCCCTGCTCGACGATCGTGTCGATCGCGCGGCGCGCCGAGGCGAGATCCGTCACGGCGACGAGCTCTTCCCAGCCGAAATGCTCGGCGGTTGCCTGGGCTCGGGGCGGACCGATGAACAGCCGATCGGGCCCGAGGCGGTCGGCAAGGTGCTCGAGCCCGTTCTCGATCGCCCGATAGAGGTGGCCGATCGTCTCGAAGTCGGGGAGGTAGGGCGCCATCTCGTCTTCGCTGGGGCGCGGCAGCGGGGTTGCCTTCTCGACGGCCGCGAATTGCTCGACGTCCGCGATCGCCATGCCCTCGGGCCGCTCGAGGAACGCGAAGTGGCGGAGCGCGACCTCGCCGAATGGGAGGAGGACCATTCGGACGTCCGCCGGCCAGCTGCGGACGGGCACCGGGAAGTTCGCCCGGCCCAGGCGTGGCGCCCCGCCGACGGCCGTCAGCAGGTTCTGCACGAGGGCCAGGTGGAGCATCTCCTGCTCCGCGATGTGGCTCAGCTCTCGGCGCCAGCGCTGGACCATCGGCACCGCGTCCGGCGCGAGACCTTCACCCTCGTCGCGCTTGAGCGAGAACCCGGCGAAGAGGTACTGGCACAGGACGAGGTGCTCGAGCTCGGCGGCCTTGCCGAGCGTGTAGATCAACGCTTCGCGACTCTGGATGACGATCGGCGCTTCCGGGTTCGCCTGCGCGCCGGGCGGCCCGCCGCGGACTGCGAGGAGGTGCGACAGGCGCCCGTCCACGCTGGGTCCCGCCTTCTCGATCAGCTCAGTCATGCGTCATCGCCCGCGCGTACCTCGGTCTGCTGCGGTCGGAGGAAGCCCCCGACGAATTCCGGATGGATCTTCAGCTCGATTGCTGCTCGGGCCGCTGCTCCACGCATCATCTCCAGCGCCGCTGGGCTCGGCCGGCCGTAGATCTCAAACGCCCGCGATTCGATGAACTCGAAGGCTGCGGTGGATCGCTCGACGACGCCCTCCATGTGCGCGTCCATCGACTCGGCGTCGGCGAAGGCGTGGACGATCGTCAGCTCCGATTCAGTCGGGTCGAGGTACGTCAGAAAGACCAGCGTCCGGGGCTTCTCTGCCTCGAGAGC
>DASQFM010000266.1:0-1815 GCA_035633135.1 Candidatus Eiseniibacteriota bacterium | reverse complement strand
GGGGCAAGGGCTTCGGTGCGGAGGTGAAGCGGCGAATCATGCTCGGCACGTACGCCCTGTCAGCCGGCTACTACGACGCCTACTACCTCAAGGCCCAGAAGGTCCGGACCCTGATCAAGCGTGACTTCGACGCGGTCTTCGGGTCCGGCATCGACGCGATCGTGGCGCCGACCTCCCCGTCGGTCGCGTTCCGGTTCGGGGCGCGCCTTGCCGATCCCGTGGCGATGTACCTCTCCGATGCCTGCACCCTGCCGGCCAACATGGCCGGGATCGCCGGGCTGTCCGTGCCGTGCGGGCTGGCGGAGGGCCTGCCGGTCGGGCTGCAGCTCATCGGCCCGCCGTGGTCGGAGCTGGAGCTCCTGCGGCTCGGCCGGGCCTACGAGGCGATCACGGCCGGCGAGGACTGGCGACGCCTCGAGCCGGCACAGCTGGCCCTTACGGATGACCCGGCCCAGCCGAGTGCCCCGGAGCGCGCCGCCATCGTTGCCGCCGCCGCCGCCGGGATGGCCGCCTGATGACCGACACGCCGGCATCGAACGGTTCGGCCGCGCGGGCCTCCGTGGCTGGTGCCGCGGGCCCAGCGCCGATGCCGGCCCGGCCGCCACTTGCGGACCGCGCGCTCTCGCAGCGCGTGCTGGCTGTCCCGCCGTCGGGCATCCGGCGCTTCTTCGACATCCTGGCGACGATGACCGACGTCATCAGCCTCGGGGTGGGGGAGCCCGACTTCGATACGCCGCGCTCGATCGTCGAAGCTGGCGTCGAGTCGCTCCGCGAAGGGCGCACGCACTACACGTCGAACTACGGGACCATCGAGCTGCGGTTGGCGCTCAGCAGGCATCTCGAGACGCTCTACGGGGTCACGTACGACCCGGCGACCGAGCTGCTGATCACCGTCGGCGCGTCCGAGGCCGTCGATCTCGCCCTTCGGTCGACCTGCGATCCCGGCGACGAGGTCGTCCTCCACGAGCCGTCCTACGTCTCGTACGTGCCGGCGATCGTGTTCGCCGGCGGTACCGCCGTGCACGTCCCGACCCGCTTCGAGGACGACTTTGCCCTCGACCCTGCGGCGGTCGAGGCGGCCATCACGCCGCGGACGAAGGCCCTCTTCCTCGGCTACCCCTGCAACCCGACGGGGGCCGTGCTGCCACCCGAGATCCAGGACGAGCTGGCCGCGGTCGCCGCGCGGCACGATTTGCTGGTCTATAGCGACGAGATCTACGATCGGCTTGCCTACGGCGCCTACCGCCACCGCGCCTTCTCATCCCTGGCGGGCATGCGGGAGCGGACGATCCTGATGGGCGGCTTCAGCAAGGCCTATGCGATGACCGGCTGGCGGGTTGGCTGGCTGGCCGCGCCGGCGCGGATCCTCGAGGGAATCCTGAAGGTCCACCAGTACGGGATCATGTCTGCGCCCACGGTCGCCCAGGACGCGGCGCTCGTCGCCCTGGTCGACGGCGAGGCCGAGGTCGAGCGGATGCGGGCCGAGTACGACCGCCGGCGGCGGATGTTCGTCGACGGGCTGAATGCCATCGGCCTCGAGACCTTTGAGCCGCTCGGCGCCTTCTACGCCTTCCCGCGGATCACCTCGACGGGGCTCGACTCGGAGACCTTCGCCCAGCGACTGCTCGAGGAGGAGCACGTGGCGGTGGTTCCCGGTGGCGCCTTCGGGCCTTCCGGCGAGGGCCACGTCCGGGCCTGTTATGCCACGTCCTACGAGAAGCTCGAGGAAGCGCTCGTCAGGATCGGCCGGTTCGTCGACGGCGCCCGGGCTTCGGGAAGTGCCGCGCCCGCGACACGCGCCGGAGCGGGAACGGC
>DASQFM010000265.1:0-10242 GCA_035633135.1 Candidatus Eiseniibacteriota bacterium | reverse complement strand
CTCGGCCCGAACGGCGCCGGCAAGACGACGACGATCCGGACGCTGCTCGACCTGATCCGGCCCACCGCCGGCCGAGCTCTCGTCTTCGGCATCGAGTCGACCGCGGACCCCGTCGCGATCCACCGCCGGATCGGCTATATCCCGGGCGAGTTCCAGCTCTATGACCGGCTGACCGGCGGCCAGACGATCGAATACTTCGGGAACCTGCGCGGCGGCGTCGATCGGGCCTACCAGCGCTCGCTCATCGAGCGCTTCGATATCGACCCGAAGCGCCGGTACAAGGAGCTGTCGAAGGGCAACAAGCAGAAGATCGGGCTCGTCGTCGCGCTCCAGCACCAGCCCGAGCTGCTGATCCTCGACGAGCCAACCTCGGGCCTGGACCCGCTCGTCCAGCAGTCGTTCTTCGAGCTCGTGCGCGAGGCGCGCGCGGAAGGCAGGACCGTGTTCCTGTCGAGCCACATCCTCAGCGAGGTGGAGCGCACCTGCGACCGGGTCGCGATCATCCGCGACGGCCGGTTGGTGAAGCTGGACCGGATCGAGGCCCTTCGCGACCTCGCCCACCACGAGGTCGAGCTGCGGTTCACCGGGCCCGTTCCGTCGGCGATCTTCGAGGCGCTGCCGGGCGTGAGCGAGGTGACGACCAACGACCATGTTCTTCGAATGCGCGTCTCCGGCCCGATCACCCCGGTGGTTCGGGCTGCCGCGGGGTACGAGCTCCTCGACTTCGTGAGCCGGGAGCCGACACTCGAGGAGACATTCCTGGCCCAGTACGGACGCGGCACGACGGCAGCCGACGCGTCGGAAGGAACCCCGGTGTGACCGCCGAGCTGGGTCGGCCGGCCGCGGCCGCTCCGACCTCGAGCATCCGGGTCATGGCTCGCATCTACGGCTTCGGGAGCATCTTCGGCAAGACGCTCCGGGACTCGCGGCGGGCCCTGCTGCTCGTCGTCGCGTTCCTGACGTTCTTCGTCCTGGTCGGCGCTGCCGCGATCGCGTCGGCGTTCGGGACGCCCGAGACACGGCAGGAGATGGTGGCGCTGGCGACGACCCTGCCTTCGGTCTTCCAGGGTTTGCTCGGTCGTCCAGTCGGGCTCGAGACCCTGGGCGGTCTGATCGAATGGCGCTACTACTCCGTCATCTTCCTGCTGTTCCCGATCTGGTCGATCCTCGCCCTCTCCGGGACCCTCGCCGGCGAAGCCGACCGGGGCAGCCTGGACCTGCTGTTGACCTCGCCCTTCTCGCGCCGACGCGTCGCCCTCGAAAAGCTGACGGCGCACCTGGTGGCCCTCGCTATCGCGATGGTCGTCCTGGCCCTGATCCTGTGGGCCTGCGGCCTGGCATTCGCGCCCTTGCCGGGCGACGAGATCCCGCTGGGCGCCGCGGCGGCCTACGCCCTGTTCTCGGGGCTGCTGATCCTTGTCCCGGGTTCGATTGCCTTCGCCGCGGCTCCATTCCTCGGCCGAGGTGCGGCGGCCGGGCTCGCCGCGGTCGCCATGGTCGTTGCGTATTTCGTCAACGGCTTCCGGTCGTCGATCCCGGCGTTCGAGTCGCTCACGCCGCTTTCCTGGTACGCCTGGACGGCAGAGCACATCCCGCTCGCGGGTCAATACGACTGGCCATCGCTGGTGCCGGTTGCGCTCCTGATCGCGGCGTTGCTCACGCTGGGCCTGGTGGCCTTCGAGCGGCGCGATGTCGGGATCACCGTCCATGTCCCCGCGCCGCACCTGCCCGGACTTCTCGTCGGCCTGCGCGGACCCATGGGCCGCTCGTTCGGCGAGCGGTTCCCAGCCGCGGTGGCGTGGGGCCTGGGCATCGGCCTGTACGTCCTCATCATTGCCAGCTCCTCGTCGCAGCTGGCCGACATGATCCGGAACACGCCGACGCTCGAGACGATCATGGGCTTCCTCTACCCGGACATCGACTACGGCTCGGTTGGCGGCGTCCTGCAGCTCGTTTTCCTCGATTTCGGCCTCATCGTGTTCGGCTTGGCCGCGGCGACGCTGGTCGGCGGGTGGGCCTCGGACGAGGCGAGCGGCCGACTCGACGTGCTCCTCTCCGCGCCGCTGTCGCGAGCGTCGTGGCTCGTGCGAAGCGGGCTCGGCGTGTTTGCGGCAATCGTCCTGGCGTCCGCGATCGTGGCGCTTGGGACTGCCGTGGGCGCGGCCGCGCAAGGCAGCGACGTCGTCACTCCGACGCTCGGCGCCTTCGTCCTCGCCCTCTACGGCCTCGCGTGGGCGGGCGTCGGGATTGCCGTCGGAGGCCTGGTCCGACCCTCGCTGGCGGCGCCGACCGTGGCGGTGCTGACGGTCGGCACGTTCCTGATCACGCTGTTCGCGACGGCGCTCAAGCTCCCGGACTGGGTCGCCGAGCTGGCGCTGAGCAGCCATTACGGGAAGCCGTTCACGGGCGACTGGGACCCTGTCGGCATCGGGGTCTCGCTGGCACTGGCCTTCGGTGGTCTGGCGGTCGGCGCCTGGGGATTGTCGCGCCGCGACCTTCGCGGCTGAGTCCGCTCGCCGATAGCGAGCGGGGCCTCGCCCTGGCCATCGGAGAGCTCCGGACAATCGCGCGGGCGCGACGCAGTAGCCTCCCGCCCGTGCCGCTAGTCTCTCCCCGTGCCGCCGCTCGCGATTGCCCTCGTCCTCGTGGCAGCGGTGCTCCACGCAGGTTGGAACGTCCTGCTCAAGACGTCGGGGGACCCGCTCCGGACGGCGGTCCGGCTCCAGGCCACCGGGACCGCGATCCTGTTTCCGCTTGCCGCCGTCGCCTGGCTTGCCGGCGGACAGCCGCCGATCCCTCCCGAGGTGCTCGGGCTCGTCGTCCTGTCCGGGATCCTGGAGGCGATCTACTTCGTCTGCCTGTCGGCCGCGTACGCCCGCGGCGACCTCTCGCTGGTCTACCCGCTCGCGCGTGGCAGCGCCCCGCTGATCGCGGTTGCGATCGGGATCGGCCTGCTCGCTGAGCGGCTGGCGCTGCCCGCTCTGGTCGGGGTCGGCTGCCTGCTCGTCGGGATCCTCCTCGTCGCGCGGCCGTGGCGGGCGCTGCGGCTTGCCGGCCGGGAGCACCGCGGCGCCATCGGCTTTGCCCTCGCCACGGGCGTCTCGATCGCGGCGTATTCGGCGGTCGACCGGGTCGCTGTCCGCCTCGTCGAGCCGTGGCTCTACGGCGCGCTGCTTGCCGTCGCCGCGACGGTCTTCACCGCGACGATCGTGACCGTCGGACGGCGGATCGGTCTCATCTCCACACCGGCGGGGGCGGACGCGAGCGCCAACGCCAACGGCGCCGCCGACGCCAACGGCGCCGCCGCCGAGGCCCGGCGCGGGGGCGCCTCCGGAGCGGGCCTGTCCCTGCGAGACGGCATCGCCGGCGTGCTCTCGCTGACGGCCTATCTCCTGATCCTGTTCGCCTACTCGTTCGCCCCGCTGGCCGCCGTCGCGCCGCTGCGGGAGTCGGGGATCGTGCTTGCGGCGGCGTGGGGCGCGATCCGGCTCGGCGAAGCCACGGGTCGGCGGCAGGCCGCCGGCCGGATCGCGGCGGCGGCCCTCGTCGTGCTGGGCGCGGTGCTGCTGGCCGTGTCCCGCTGACCGGGAAGCTACTCGCGTCCCGTCAGCCCGTGCTGGACGCATTCCTTCGACAGCGGTCAGGTGCCCTTGACCGGTGGCGTTCGACCGAACAGCCGCCGCTGCCCGTAGCGACTGTTGGCCAGCGCCACCCCGGCGATCACGAGCCCAGTCCCGAAGATGACCCGCGCGTCGATCTGCTCGCCGAACATCAAGGCGCCCGTGATGATGCCGACGACCGGCAGCAGGTACGCCAGCAGCGACGTCCGCGTCGCCCCGAGGCGGCCGAGCAGCCGGAAGTTGAGGATGTACGCGACGCCCGAGCCAAGGACGCCGAGCCACAGCACGGCGATGAGCGCGTCGGTCGTCCAGCGGACGGCGAAGGGCGCCTCGAACACGAGCGCGAGGCCGCTGACGATGAAGAACGCGAAACCCACCTGGAAGAGCGCCGGGATCATCGGCCGCAGGCCGCGGGTGTTTCGGCGCGCGTAGACCGCGCCGATGCCGTAGGCGATGGTCGATCCAACCAGCGCAAGCTCGCCGGCCAGTGAGTCCGGCGTGGCGAGCGCCGTGAGCCCGCGGCTGACGAGGACGACGACGCCGACGTAGCCCACAAACAGACCGACGACGCGGTTGACCGTCATGGGCTCGTCATGCAGGAAGAGGGCGGCGACGACGATCACGACCAGCGGGACGGCGCCGTTGAGGATGGCGGCGACGGCCGAGTCGACCGACCGCTCGGCAGTCGTGATCAACGTGAACGGGATGACGATGTTGATGACGGCCATGACCAGCAGATGACCATACGTCCTGGCGTCCCGCGGCAGCGGCACACGGGCAATGGCAACCACTAGGGCGAGCAGGGCAAGGCCGATGCCGAGGCGAGTCGCGATCAGAGTGAAGGTCGGTAGCGACTGGACGCCCAGCTTGATGAACGCATAGCTCGTGCCCCAGATCACGCCGAGCAGGAGCAGGAGCAGCCAATCGCTGCGGGCGGGACGCGCAATCACGGCACGATGGTATGCGTTGGCCTACTCGAATGTGCCAACAATGGAATCCAGCCTTCGCCCGGACCTGATCGCTACGATGGCGCGACGCACAGACCTCATCGGGTGCGCGACGCAGGGGAGAAGATGCGACTCTGGGGCGGACGCTTCGAGGGGACCACCGACCAGCGGGTCGTCGACTTCACGCGCTCGATCGACATCGATGCCGCGCTCGCCCAGGACGACATCGCCGGTTCGATCGCCCATGTCCACAGCCTCGGGAAGGCCGGTCTGCTGACCGACGCCGAGGTGGCCGATCTCGTTGCCGGCCTCCAGGGCCTGGCCGCGGAGGTCGAGGCCGGCAGCCTCGCGTGGGATCCAGCCCTGGAGGACGTCCACCTGAACCTCGAGGCGGCCCTCGAGGCGCGGATCGGCCCGGTCGCCCGGAAGCTGCACACCGGCCGGTCACGCAACGACCAGGTCGCCACGGACCTGCGGCTTTGGACGCGGCGGGCGATCGATCGACTGGACGCCGCCATCGTCGGCTTCGAACGCGCCCTGATCGAGCTCGCCGAGCGCGAGATCGAGACGGTGATGCCGGGCAGCACCCACCTCCAGCCGGGCCAGCCGGTGCTGTTCGCCCACCACCTGCTGGCCTACATCGAGATGCTGGAGCGGGACCGCGGCCGGCTCGCCGACGCCCGCCGCCGGGTGAACGTCTCGCCGCTGGGCTCAGGGGCGCTGGCCGGCGTGGGCTATCCGCTGGACCGGGAAGCCACGGCCGCCGAGCTTGGCTTCGAGAGTGTCACCGGCAACTCGCTCGATGCGGTGTCCGATAGGGACTTTGTCGTCGAGGTCCTGGCGGCGGTTGCGCTCACGATGGTCCACCTGTCGCGGCTGTCCGAGGAGATCACGTGGTGGTCGAACCCTCGGTTCGGCTTCGTGCGGGTCGCCGACTCGTTCTCGACCGGCAGCTCGATGATGCCGAACAAGCGAAATCCGGACCCGGCCGAGCTCGTCCGGGGCAAGGCGGCCCGGGCGATCGCCGCCGTGACCGCGGTCCTCGGGATCCTCAAGGGCCTGCCACTGGCCTATCAGCGCGACCTCCAGGAGGACAAGCCGCCGCTCTTTGGCGCCGTGGCGTCGCTCGAGGGGTCGCTGGCGGTCATGACCGGATTGATCGAGACGATCCACGTCGACCGGGCGCGGATGCGCGAGGCGGCGGCCGACGGTTACTCCACGGCGACCTCGGTGGCCGACGCGCTGGTGCGCCGTGGCGTGCCGTTCCGGATCGCCCACCAGGTCGTGGGCTCCCTCGTGGCAACGGCCGAGGGCGGCGGCATCGCGACCCTGGCCGAGCTGCCGGATGCCGCCTTCCTGGAGGCATTCGCGGTGGCCGATGACTCGACGACCCGCGGCCTCGCCGCCGCGACCGGCATCGTCGAGGAGCTCCGCCAGGCTGCCACGATCGAGGCAGCGCTCGCGGGACCGGATGTCATCGGTGGCACGGCGCCTTCTCGCGTTCGAGCGGCACTCGCCAGCGCGAAGGACCGCCTCACGCCCGCCGGCTGATCGCGCTCGTGGCCTGCGGCCGACGACCTGACGATCAGCGATGCCCTAAAGGTCCGCCGTCGTGGCCAGCGCAACGTCTCGGACGAGATGGGCGTCGGCTGCCAGGGCCTTTGCGAGGGTCACCCGGAACGTCGCATCGGTCCGGCCGTGAGGCAGCTCGATGGTCGGCAACGGGCGAGGCGGGAGGGTTCCGGCAATCGAGAGGCTTGCGCCCCGGACAGTTCGATCGCGGGGGAGAGCCGGCCGGCCCAGGCGGTCACCTCCTCCTCCTCGCCGCCGCTTACGATGGCCTTGACGCGGGTGCTCCTCGGCCCGCAGGGTGATGAGCAGCCCGCGGGCCTCGATGGCGTGCTCCGCGGTCACGCGAATGCGACCGCCCACGAGCCGCTCCGGGAGCAATAGCGCCCGGTCGAGCTCGAGGTGCCAGTCGGCGCCGTGGCTACGCTCGTCCCAGGCGATCACGCCGCCACGCTACCATCGCGCCCAACCGCAGCGAGAGGGCCAGCGTGCTCGAACTCGAGACGATCCGGCAGGCGCCCAAGGCGCTGCTCCACGACCATCTCGACGGCGGGCTGCGGCCCGCGACCGTAGTGGATCTCGCGTCCGAGTATGGCTACGACCGCCTGCCGACGACCGATGTCGACGACCTCGCGGCGTGGTTCCGTCGCGGCGCCGATCGCAAATCGCTCGAGCTGTACCTGGAAACGTTCGCCCACACCGTCGGCGTCATGCAGGAGCGGGACGCAATCGTCCGGGTCGCCGCCGAGTGCGCCGAGGACCTCGCCGCCGACGGAGTGGTCTACGCCGAAGTCCGCTACGCCCCCGAGCTCTCCACCGAGCGGGGCCTGACGCTCGACGAGGTCGTCGAGGCGAACCTGCAAGGCTTCCTGGAAGGTGCCCGGCGGGCTGCCGCGGCGGGCCGCCCGATCGTGATGAAGGTGATCGCGACGGCCATGCGCCAGTTCGCGCGGCAGATGGACATCGCCCAGCTCGCCGTTCGATGGCGCGATGCGGGCGTCGTCGGCTTCGATGTGGCAGGGCCCGAAGCCGGCTATCCGCCGACCCGCTACCTGGACGCCTTCGACTACGTCCGGCGCGAGAACTTCCACATCACGATCCACGCCGGCGAGTCGTTCGGGCTGCCGTCGATCCACGAGGCGCTCCAGTTCTGCGGCGCCGAGCGCCTCGGTCACGGGGTCCGGATCGTCGACGACATCAAGGTGATGGACGGCGGCGAGATCGCGCTCGGTCGACTGGCCGCCTTTGTCCGCGACCGGCGCGTCCCCCTCGAGATGTGCCCTACCTCGAACGTCCACACCGGCGCCGCTGCGACGGTGGCCGAGCATCCGATCGACCGGCTCCGGCGGTTGCGCTTCCGGGTGACCATCAACACCGACAACCGGCTCATGTCGAACGTGAGCCTGTCGAGCGAGTTCCAGGCCCTCGACGAGGCGTTCCGGATCGGCCTCGGTGAGATGGAGTGGCTGACCCTCAACGCCGTCAAGTCGGCGTTCGCGCCGTTCGACGAGCGGCTCCGGATCATCAACGAGGTCGTCAAGCCTGGCTACGCGCGGCTCCGGGCCCGAGAGGCCAGCGTGGCCGGAGTCGCCGCAGCGCTGCCGGGCTAGCCAGGTTTGCCGGTCGGCGACGTCAGTCGGCGTGGAACACCTCGCGCAGCGTCTTCCACCAGGAGCCGTGGTCGCGGTCGGGGAGCGGGTCCTGCATGGCGTCCGTGAGGGCCCACCAGCGCTGCGTCTCGGGATCGGCGGCCATCGCCGCCATGTCAGCTTCGAAGTCGTCGCCGACGTACTCGAAGTAGGCGAAGAGGTGCGTGCCGTCGCGGAAGATCGAGTAGTTGCGGATGTTGGAGCGCTCGATCTGCGCGAGCACGCCGGGCCACGGCTCGGCGTGGAGGGCTTCGTAGTCGTCGATTCGTTCCGGACGGACGTCGATCCCCTGGCCGAACCGCCTCATCGTGCGGCCCCGGCGACTCCGGCCGCAGCGGCCGCCGCGGCGACCTCGTCGGCGATCGCCCGCCACTCGCTGCCGTCGGGAAACCGGTACCGGGCCAGCGAGTCGGGCCGCATCTCGGCGCTGTAGCCGGGGAGCGTCGGGACCACGTAGGCAGCGTTGCGGATCTCCACCGGATCGAGGAAGTGCTCGTGGAGGTGGTCGACATACTCGACCATCCGCCCCTCCAGCGAGCCGCTGACGCAGACGTAGTCGACGATCGCCAGGTGCTGGACCAGCTCGCACAGCCCGACGCCGCCGGCGTGCGGGCAGACCGGCACCCCGAACTCGGCCGCCATGAGCAGCACCGCCAGGACCTCGTTGACGCCGCCCAGCCGGCACGCGTCGATCTGGCAGACGGCGATCGCCTCGGCCTGGAACAGCTGCTTGAACATGACCCGGTTGTGGACGTGCTCCCCGGTCGCGACCCGGATCGGGGCGAGGGCCCTCGCGATCGTGGCGTGGCCGAGGATGTCGTCGGGGCTGGTCGGCTCCTCGATCCAATATGGGTCGAACTCGGCCAGTTGCCCCATCCACTCGATCGACTCGTTGACCCCCCAGCGCTGGTTCGCGTCCACGGCCAGCACCGGCGCCGGACCGATCTCCTCGCGGACGACGCGGGCCCGCCGCCGGTCGTCCTGCACGTCGGCGCCGACCTTCAGCTTGAAGCGCGTCCAGCCTTCGGCAAGTGCCTCCTGGCACAGGCGCCTGATCTTGGCGTCGTCGTAGCCGAGCCAGCCGACCGACGTGGTGTACGCGGGATATCCGTCGCGGCGCAGCGTCGCTTCGCGTTCCGCGCGCGTCGGCGCCAGCTCCCGAAGGCGCGCCAGCGCTCGCTCGGGGGAGAGCGCGTCGTCGATGTATCGGAAGTCCACGAGCGCGACCAGCTCTTCCGGGGTCATGTCGGTCAGCAGCTTCCAGAGTGGCACCCTCCGCGTCTTGGCGAAGAGGTCCCACACGGCATTCACGACCGCGGCGGTGGCGAGATGGATGACGCCCTTCTCCGGCCCGATCCAGCGCAGCTGGCTGTCGCCAACGAGCTGTCGCCAGAACTCGCCCATGTCGGCGAACAGCTCGTCGGTGTCGCGGCCGAGCACGAGGGGCCGCAGCGCATTGACGCCGGCCACCACGACTTCCGTGCCGCGACCGATGGTGAAGGTCAGGCCGTGGCCCTCGAGGCCGTCGGCTGCATCGGTGCGGATCACGACGTACGCCGCCGAGTAGTCCGGATCGGGGTTCATCGCGTCGGAGCCGTCGAGGCTCCGCGAGGTGGGAAATCGGATGTCGAGAACGTCGACGGCGGTGATACTCGTCACCGGCCACTCCGGGTCAAAGATCCGGAACCCATCGAGCGAGGCCGAGAGTGCCTAGACGAGCTTGATGCCATTCGTCAGGACGTAGACGGCGTAGACGGCCCCGGTAGCACAGATGAAAAGGCGGTTGCGCGCAGGCCCGCCGAAGCAGATGTTGGCAACGGGGTCGGCGACGCGGATGATGCCGATCAGGTCTCCACCGGGCTCGTAGCAACGGACTCCGTCGCCGGCGCTCGTCCAGACGTTCCCGACCTCGTCCAGGCGGAGCCCATCGAACAACCCAGCGGGGCATTCGGCGAATATGTCGCCGCCCGTCAGCTTCCGGGCGTTCACGTCGAACACCCGGATGTGCGCCGGACCGTCGTCGATGTGCGTGCGGCCGGTGTCCGAGACGTACAGTCGGCGCTCATCGGGCGAAAGAGCCAGGCCGTTCGGCTGGACGAAGTCGTCGCCCGCCACGCTAACGGAGGCGTTCGTAGGGTCGACCCGGTACAGACGCGCTCGTCCGATCTCCGAGGCGGCTCGCCGTCCCTCGTAGTCGCTGTCGATGCCGTACGTCGGGTCGGTGAACCAGACGGCACCGTCCGACGCAACGATGACGTCATTGGGACTGTTGAATCTCTTCCCCTCGATCCGATCGGCAACAACAGTGATCGAACCGTCGTGCTCCGTCCGGGTGATCCGCCGCGTCAGCTGCTCGCAAGTGACGAGCCGGCCCTCACGATCGATCGTGTTGCCGTTCGCGTTCTGCGAAGGCGACCGAAAGACGGAGACGTGGCCTGAGGACTCGTCCCAACGCAT
>DASQFM010000264.1:0-13593 GCA_035633135.1 Candidatus Eiseniibacteriota bacterium | reverse complement strand
TCGATCTCATACAACCGGTAGCGGGCGACGGCGAGCCCGACCGCGATCGGGACGAGCATCAGCCCGAGCACCGCCACCAATGCCGCTGCGGGACCGCTGATCCCCGGCACGGTGGACAGCGCAACCGGCAGGGCGGCAATAGCCACGGCGCCGAGGAACCAGCGCTGCTGCTGGCGCTCGATGTCATTCCCATGGAGGTAGCGAACGACCACCGCCACCACGCCGAGCGCGGTCATGGCCAGGATGCCGGCAATGACCGCGGGGTAGGCGACCGTCGTGAGCGCTGCCGGGAGCGCATCGACGCCCAGCGGATTGAGGCTCTTGCCGGGAGGTCCCCCCACCGGGCCCGGGCGAATGAGGTTCAGGAACGTCCCGACGGCGATCACGCCGACCGCGATTCCGACGGGCCAACGCCACCGCGGCGACGGCAGGTGGCCATCGGGAAATGCGATGGCAAGACCGGGCAGGACCGTCGCGAAGGCAGGCCCGAATGACACTGGCCCCAGGAGGAGGATGGCGCTGAACAGGGCCGAGTCCGGGTCTCGGAGCGCCAGTGTCCCACCGATCGCGTAGCCGAACGGCACGAGCCCGAAGAGAAGCCCGCCAGCCAGCAGCAGCGCCGCAATCCGCCCGGCTCCGACGCGACCGGCGAGCAGGGCTCCGACGCTCGCATAGCCGACGACGACGGCAACGATTGCGATGATGAACGCACGAAACACGATGAGGTCGTCGGGGGTCGGCGTGTAGCCAGTGACGGCGCTGGTCCGCTCCATGAAATCCGTGAAGAGGCCGACCCACACCAGCGCCGCGCCCATAGCGGCCGTCAGCAGCCAGACCGCCGCAGCCACGAGGACAATCCATCTCGGCCTGTGCGGCGCCTCGGTCAATTGCTTCGGCGGCACGCGCACGCCGTCGACGGTCGGCGCATCAATTGGCTCGACGGCTCCAGTCACGGTCGGCTGACGGTACGCCCGCCGCGTGCTCATGACCAGCCCGCTGGATGCTGGCTCGCTTCCCGACTGGCCACGACAATGCTCACCATGGCCAGCGATCCGATCGAGCAACGAAGGCTCCTCTCGCGGCGAGAGGTGCTTCGAGGCGTCGCCGTCGGATCCGCCGCGACCCTGCTGGCGAGCTGCGTGCCGGCCGCGCTGCCGTCAGCTAGCCCCAGCTCCGGCGCCCCCTCGCCCGCCCCGAGCCCGGAGCCGAGCCGCTCGCCGGCCAGTCCGAGCCCCTCGCCGACGGTCTCGGCTACGCCGGGGCTTTCGCTCCGCCAGCGGATCGCGAGTCTGCTGGTGGTCGGCTTCCGCGGGCTGACCGTCACCACCGGTGATCCGGTCGCGAAAGCGATCGAAGCGGGCCTCGGCGGCGTGATCCTGTTCGATCGCCACCAGAACAGCGGCGAGCTTCGCAACATCGAGTCGCCCGAGCAGGTTCGGACCCTGACCGCCGACCTCCAGACGCGAGCCGGGGGGCGACCGTTCCTGGTCGCCATCGACCAGGAGGGCGGGCTGGTCACCCGGCTCTCGCCGAAATACGGGTTCCCGGCGGTCGCGTCGGAGGCCGAGATCGGGGCAACCGGGGACGACGCGGCAGTCACAACCTGGGCGCGCGGCATGGCTGACACCCTGGCCTCGGCCGGGGTGAACCTGAACCTCGCGCCGGTGGTGGATCTGAACGTCAATCCGCAGAATCCGGCGATCGGGGCCATCGGCCGGGCGTTCTCGGCGGACCCGGACGTGGTCGCGCGCTACGCGGGCATCGAGATGCAGGCCCATCGGGATCGCGGCATCCGGACGGCGATCAAGCACTTTCCGGGCCTCGGCAGCGCAACCGCCAACACCGATTTCGGCGTCTCCGACGTCACGCAGACGTGGACGGGCACGGAGCTCGTCCCTTACCGCTCGCTCATCGGCCAGGGCCTGGTCGACGTGATCATGACCGGCCACCTCGTCAACGGCCAGCTCGACGCCGAGCACCCGGCATCGCTCTCGCGGGCGACCGTGACCGGCCTGCTGCGTCAGCAGCTCGGCTGGGACGGGCCGGTCATCACCGACGACCTGCAGGCCGGTGCAATCACCGCCGCATCCGGGTTCGGAGAGGCGGTCGCCCTGGCCCTGACCGCCGGCAACGATCTCCTGCTGTTCGCGAACCAGCAGACCTTCGACCCCGACATCACACCGCGCATCCTCGATCTCGTTGAGCAGCTGGTCCAGAACGGGACGGTCCCCGAGGCACGGATCGACGAGGCGGTCGCCCGAGTAGCTCGGCTCGGGTAGCGCTCGTCGCCGAGCGGGTCCCTACATGCCGGCGGCGCTGTCGCAGCCGCGCCCGGGCGAGGCCGGTCGGCTATCCCGGGACGCCCGCCAGCAACGGTTCGACCAACCTCGCGTAGATCCGCGCCCACGAATAGTCGTCATGGACCCGTCGAAGCAGCCGCCAGGCCGGATCCCTATCGAGCCGGTCGAGGATCGTCCGCGCGATCGCGTCGGGATCCTCGTCGGCATCGACGTACGTCGCGTCGCCGCCGGCGATCTCGCGCAGGACGGCCAGGTCAGAGCAGACGATCGGCACCCGGTTCGCGGCAGCCTCGAGCAGCGGCAGCCCGAAGCCCTCGTCCCGGCTCGGCAGGAACAGGACGTCGGCGATCCTGTACAGCTGGTCGACGACGGGATCGGACGGCGCGCCTTCGGGCTCGGTCGCCAGGAAGCGCGCTACCTCGTCGAGGCCGAGGGAGGAGCGGAGCTCTAGGAGCCGATCGAGATAGTCGTGCTTGCTCGAGCGGTGGGGATCGACCGGCCCGGTGACGATCATGCCGGCCGGCCGGCCTGCCGCCCGGATCGCGGCGACGACCCGGAGCGCCAGCTCGATGTTCTTGCGCGGCGTGATCCGCGCCGGAACGAGCAGCAGCGGTGCGACGCCCTGCAGCGCCAGGTCGGCACGAAGGGCGACCACTCGAGGATCGAGCCGCCATGTTCGGTCGAGGTCGAGCCCGTTGGGGATGACATTGATTGCCTCGGCCGGAAGGCGGGTGAGCTTCGCGAGCTCTCGCTGCCGCCCCACCGACACCACGACGTTGGTGACGCCGGGCCAGGCCTCGGCCAGGAGGTTCCACGGCCGACCCTCGTGGAGCGACGGCCGGTAGTCCGGGGACGTCGCCGCCAGATCGTGGTGCCAGAGGACGAATCGTGGCGCGCCGCCATCGACGATCCGGCGCAGCGCGGCTGTCAGGGCAAGGTTCAGGCCGAGCGAGCAGACGTTGTGGGCGATGACCACGTCCACGCCGTCGAACGCCTCGCGAAGCTCGCCCTCGAGCTGGCCAACGAGCGAATCGAACTCCGCCGGGACGGAGCCGCCATTGAGCTGGGCCTGGATCCGCTCGATGGTCGGATGGCGCGAATCCATCAGCTCAACGAGCCGGAAGGCGACCTCGGGGCCGGTGGACTCGCCCCGCCCAGCCAGGATCCGGACCGTATGCCCTGCGGCGGTCATGAGCCGGGCGTGGCTGCCGATGATCGATTCGACGCCACCCACGATCGGCGGCGCCGCGTAATGGACCAGCGCGACGGAGGTCACGCCGGCCCGGCGAAGCACTCGGCAAGGAGGTCGCGAAGCCGCTGCCGGAGCAGGCTGTACGAGAAGTGGCGGCGCGCGAGCTCGTAGTTCGTCTCGGCCCACTCAGCCGCCAGCGCGGGCTCCTCCAGCAATCGCCGGGCATCGCGGATGGCGGCGCTGCTCACGTAGCTCTCCAGCTCGACGACCTTGAAGCCGCGCGGCTTGATGTCGGTCTCATAGACCGAATAGCGGTTCACGACCAGCGGCCGGCGGTAGTAGATGGCCTCCAGGAAGGCGTTGCCGAAGCCCTCGAGCGTCGACGGATACGTCACGAGATCGGCCTGCGGGTAGATGTCCGCGAGGGTGTACGTCGGCCGCCCGTCGCGGGTGGTCCCGCGAGCCACGGTAACGATCTCGGACTCGAAGCGGACGTGGACGCCGAGGAACGCCGCGAACTCTCGGACGCGCTGGGCGTAGTCGGTCCCCTCGTCGTCGGCGGCGTGCGAGATCACCAGGGTGGCCGGGATCCCGAGGCGGCGGGTCAGCTCGATGGCGTGCTCGATCCCCTTGCGCTGGATGACGCGGGTGGGTTGGAGGATCAGCTTCTCGCCGGGCGGAACCCCGAGCGCCGCTCGGGCGGTCCGGGCGTAGTCGTCCGGCGGCTGCGGCGGATCGTCGAAGTCGATGACGTTCGGGATCACCCGGGCATTCAGTCCCGTTCGCCAGGCGAGCTGGTGTGCCTGGATGGAGTTGATCACCACGTGTCGCACCGACGGCAGGTCAGGCGGAAAGGCGGCCTTGATGTAGTCGCTGACCGAGTTCACGGCGAAGCGCTGCCGCTCCCAGGCGAAATCGTGGTGATGGGCGATCACCGGGATTCCGGTCTCGGCGATGACCTCGGTCAGCGCCAGCCCGAGCGGGAGGTTGAGCGGGATGGCCAGGGCGTTCTCGACGACCAGCAGATCGAGGTCGAAGTCGCGGATGAAGACGTACAGCTCGCCCTTCAGCGAGGCTCGCAGCTCTTCGATCCGCCGGCTCGTGTGCGGCGGCCGCACGTACGGCGAGAAGAAGTCCCGCCGGCGCACCGACGGATGTTCGGCGTCCGCTTCGGCCATGACGTCGAAGCTGCCGCCGAAGGCCACCCTGTTGATCGCGTCGATCTCCGGGTGGCGGTAGAACGCCTCGGGGACGAGCTGGCTGTTCTCGGGCGGTCGGTCCAGCTGGCCGGCGAAGTAGAAGCACGTCCCGCCCAGCTCCTTGACGACGGTTTCCCACTTGGCCGATTCGAGCGACACGCCATCGGTCCCCGCCAGACGCGTCGAGACGATGCCGATGCGCCGGCCGGCGACTGGTGTCATCCGGGGCACGGTACCCCGGGCGCCCGAAGCATGTCGGCGCGTGAGCCGCCGAGGCTAGACTTCGCGCCGTGCAAGGGCAGGGCGACGAGCCGAGCGAGACCGCGGAACCCGACGTCATCGTCGAGAAGCCCGGCGCGATGGCCAGGCCCCGCGACGGCCAGGACACCCAGGCTGCCGGCGGTCAGCCCGGCACTGTCTCCGCCCGCGAGGCCACCCCCGAGGAGCTCGCGGACTGGGACCACCACACCGTGGATCCGCCCGCCGGCAACGCCCTTCAGTCGCGAGGCTGGGCGACCTATCGGTCCCACTTCGGCTGGCAACCGGTGTTCCTCGCGCTGTCCGATGGCGCGCGGGTCCTCGGGCTCCGCCGCTCGGGGCGGCTGATCCGGCCCGATCGGATCTACCTCAGTCGCGGGCCGATTCCGACCGACGCCGCCGCGACGGCCCGCCGGCTGGAGGCCTGCGCGGAGTGGTTCGCAACGCGGGGGGTCGGGGTCCTCATCTCAGACGCCGAGGTCCCGGCCGAGACGGGCTACGCGGCGCTCATCGGGCGGGCGGGCTTCCAGCCGACCGAGGAGATCCAGCCGTCACGACACCGAATGGCGGTCGATCTCAGCGGGGTCGCCGATTCCGACGCACTCCTGCAGTCGTTCAACGCCACGACCCGCAACATGGTCCGGGCTGCCCTCCGAAGCGATCTCCAGGTCGTGGCCCACAACGCCGTCGACGCCACCGTCCTGGCCAGGCTCCAGGTGTTCCACGGCCTGGTCGAGGCGACCGGCCGCCGAAAGCAGTTCGCCGTCGCGTCGCGGGCTCGCTTCCTCGACTGGTCGCAGCAGGCGATGGGCGCAGGGATCCAGGTCTTCATCGAGGCTCGCGCGCCGGATGGCGGTATCGCGGCGGCCGCCACGTTCTACCGCCACGGCAATCGCTGGACCTATGCCCTGGCGGCTGACGATCCGCAGTTGCGGCGACCGTATGCGGGAGCGGTGCGGCTGGTGGTCTGGGAGGCGATGCGGAGGGCACTGGAAGAAGGCCGTGCCGAGATGGATCTCGGCGGGGTCGACGTTGCCGGCGCCCGGCGCCAACCCCGGCCGGGCGAGCCCGAGCACGGGATGCTGACCTTCAAGGAATCCTTCGGCGCAAAGTGGGTCGAGATGGCGGGCGCCCACGCGATTCGCCTGCCGGCGGCCGAAGCCGGACTGGCCGGCCTGATCGGCCGGCTGCGCGGGACCTAGACCCTCGCGCGCTTCAGGCGCCTGCCGCGCCGAGCCGGCGCAGGCCCAGGCGGGCGAAGCTCGACAGGCCTTCGAGCTGGGCCTTCAGGGTCGTGGCACCGACGGCGGTCAGGCGGTATGGCCGCCGTCGCTCCTCGGGCTCGAGGGCTTCGATCAGGCCGCGCCGCTCGAGCCTTGCGAGCGCCGCATAGAGGGTGCCCGGCCCGAGGCGCTCGCCGGAGATCGATTCGACGTCGGTCATGATGGCGTAGCCGTGCTTCGGCCCGGCGCTGAGCGAGACGAGGATGTACAGCGACGGCTCCGTGAACCGTCCGAGCTCGGACATCGGCTGGTCGTTCACGAGACTCCCAGGTTGCGGCGGGGCCCAGACCGGCGGTGTATCGCCGGTCGCTATATCACTCCTCGGTATACCGCCTGCTGCGCGAGGATGTCAAGGACTGCCCCCCGATTTGGATTCGATGTTCGCCGTACCATCTTCGTCATGAAGGGCGACCGAGTCGAAGCCGTGGTCGATACGGGCCAGGGTGTCCAGACATTCGAGATCGTCGCGACGCGCGCAGGGCGGCGAATCGAGGTCACCACCGCCCGCGGCGTCGTCGAGGTGACGGAGGTCACCCGCGGCGGCACGCCGGTCCGGACCGGGCGATTCATGGCCAATCGCCTCGTCGCGCTGGTTGAGCACCCGGCCCAGGAGCTCAACGGCAGCCGGGTCGACATCAGCACGCGCCGGCGGATCGTCAACAAGCCCGAGCCGGAGCGGTAACGGCTGCATCGCCGCGTGCCGCCCGGGGCGGAGACGCGAACAGCTGCCTGACAGACAACCCGGCACAGGCAGCGCCCAGGATTCCCGCGTGCAGCTGATCGACGGCCGGCCCGTCTACTCGGCGTCGGACCTCGTCGGCTTCCTGGCCTGCCACCACAGGCTGGCGCTCGAGCGAGCCGCATTCGACGGCCTTGTCGAACGCCCGATCCGGAACGATCCGGAGATCGACCTCATCGCGAAGCGCGGAACCGCCCACGAGGAGCGGTATCGAGACGAGCTCGTCGAGAGCGGCCGGAGCGTCGTCGAGATCCAGCCGGATGGGTCGATCGCCGATCGTGGCGACGAGCTTCGGGCCGCTGCGGCCGCCACGATCGCGGCGATCAAGGCCGGGGTGGATATCGTCTACCAGGCGACGTTCTTCGATGGCGGGTGGGTCGGGTACGCCGACTTCCTGCTCCGGGTCGAGCGGCCGAGTGCGCTCGGGTCATGGTCGTACGAGGTCGCGGACACGAAGCTCGCCCGCCACGTCAAGGGCAGCGCGGTCCTCCAGATCTGCTCCTACGTGGAGCAGCTCACGGCGATCCAGGGGGTCGAGCCGGAGTGGCTGCACGTCGTCCTCGGTGGCAGCAGTCGCGAGACCGAGTCGCTTCGCGTCACCGACTACATGGCCTATTTCCGTCGGGTCAAGTCGGAGTTCGAGGCGGCCGTCACCACCGGCGATGCCGTCTACCCGGTGACGGCCACCTACCCGGAGCCCGTCGAGCATTGCGACGTCTGCCGCTGGGTCGTGCACTGCAAGGCCCAGCGACGAACCGACGACGACCTCTCCCTAGTTGCCGGGATCACGGCGCGGCAACGAACGGCGCTCAAGGCGCGCGGTATCGCTCGCCGCCGGGAGCTCGCGGTCCTGGAGGTGCCGATGCGGCCGCGCCTCGAGGGCGTGAGCGGCCAATCGCTCGAGCGGGTTCGCGAACAGGCCCGCATCCAGGTCGAAGGGGAGGACGCGCAGGCCCCCAAGTGGGAGCTCCTTGAGCCGGAGCGAGACGAAGACGGCGCCCTCGTCGCCGATCGAGGCTTCCTCGTCCTCCCGGAGCCGACGCAGCATGACCTGTTCTTCGACATCGAGGGCGACCCGTTCGCGCTCGAGGACGGCGTCGAGTACCTGTTCGGCGTCCTCGAGCCGGCGCTCGAGGATCCGGCCCGGCCCGGCGAGCCGCGCTTCCACGAGTTCTGGAGCCGGGATGCCGACGACGCGGTGACGCGCGCGGCCGAGAAGGCCACGTTCGAGCAGCTCGTGGACCTGCTCATCGATCGCCTCGATGCCCACCCGACGATGCACGTCTACCACTACGCGGCGTACGAGAAGACGGCCCTCGGTCGGCTGGCGCAGCGCCATGCGACGCGCGAAGAGGACGTCGATCGCCTGCTCCGAGCCCGGGTGCTCGTCGACCTGTTCCGGGTCGTGCGGCAGGGCATCCGGGCGAGCGTCGAGAGCTACTCGATCAAGCGACTCGAGCCACTGTACGGACTCGTTCGCGAGGTCGAGCTCCGGAGCGCCGGGTCGAGCATCGTCCAGTTCGAGACCTGGCTCGAGGGCGGCACGACCGAGAACGGCGCGATCGGCGACGCGATCCTCGCCGAGATCGCCGGCTACAACCGCGACGACGTCGTGAGCAACTGGCGTCTCCGCGACTGGCTGGAGGACCGGCGCCGCGATCTCGAGGTCGGCATCGGCCAGGCTGTGCCCAGGCCGCCCCTGCACCCCGAGGCCGAGGCGCCGAAGGCCCTCACCGACCCCGAGCAGCGGGTCGCCGACCTCGTCGCGGCCCTCACCGATGGCCTCCCGGTGGACCCTGCCGACCGGTCTGACGAGCAAACCGCTACATGGCTCCTCGCCCAGCTGCTGGACTGGCACCGACGCGAGGACAAGGCGTTCTGGTGGCGGTTCTACGAGCTCGCCGGGATGACCGACGAGGAGCTCGTCGACCAACGCGAGCCGCTCGGTCGCCTCGAGCTCGTCGAGGACCTCGGCGTGATGAACAAGGCCGGCAGCCGCCTGCAGAGATTCCGGTTCCCCCTCCAGGACCACGGCTTGAAAGTAGGCCGCTCGGTCATCAATCCGGAGACCGTGCAGGAGGACGGCACCAAGCTGTGCGGGACGGTCCACGAGCTCGACGAGATCGGGTTGACCGTCGTCCTGAAGCGGACCCTGGGCCAGCTCGAGCAGGGCGTCCCGAAGGCGCTGATCCCGTACGAGTACTTCTCGACGGGTGAGATCCGCGGGTCGCTGCTGCGAACGGCCGAGTGGGTCCTGGCCAACGGCCTGGACGCCCCGGGCCCTCGCCGCGCCGCCCGCGACCTGCTGCTGCGACACCCGCCCCGCGTCCGCGTCCCGGAGGAGCGGCTACAACGGGCGGACGAGACGCCGCTCGATGCAGCCGTTCGGCTGGGCCGGAGCCTCGACGGCGGCACGCTCGCGATCCAGGGCCCACCGGGCAGCGGGAAGACCTATACAGCCGCGCAGATGATCGTTGCGCTCGTCCGGGATGGCCGTCGGGTCGGCGTCACGGCGAACAGCCACAAGGTCATCGGGAATGCGCTGGACAAGATCCACGTGGCCGCGCTGAAGGCGGGTGTCCCGGTCAGGATCGGGCAGCGCCACAGCCAGGAGGACGAGCCAACCTCGACGCATGCCCGCCCGCTCGGGTCGCCGTCGGAGGCGCGAACGGCAATCCTCAACGGCGAGGTGGATGTCGTCGGTGGGACGGCCTGGCTGTGGTCGCGTGCCGATCTCGAGGAGTCGGTGGACGTGCTGTTCGTCGACGAGGCCGGCCAGTTCTCGCTCGCGAACGCGATCGCAGTCGCCCCGGCAGGCCGTTCGCTGGTCCTCCTCGGCGATCCGCAGCAGCTCGAGCAACCGCTCCAGGGCAGCCATCCGCCCGGTGCCGAGCGAAGCGCGCTGGGGCATGTGCTCGGCGAAGAAGCGGTCATCGGCGACGAGCAGGGGCTCTTCCTCGCCTATACCTGGCGGCTCCACCCGGACGTGTGCGCCTTCACCTCGGAGGTGTTCTACGAGAGCCGGCTGACCTGGGAGCCCTCGCTCGCGGGCCAGGCCCTCGCCGGCGTCCCGCCGGCGGACGGGACCGGGGTCCGGTGGTTCCCGGTCGAGCACGCGGGCGACGCGACCGAGTCGATTGATGAAGCACAAGTCATCGCGGGCCTCGTCAGCGAGCTCCTCGACAGCGAGGCCAGGTGGACCGATCGCGAGGGCGAAACGAAGCCGATCAGGCTCGAGGACATCGTGGTCGTTGCGCCGTACAACGCCCATGTCGAGCGGCTCAGCAGGGTGCTCGCGGATGCGGGGTTGGGGAAGGCACGGGTCGGGACGGTCGACAAGTTCCAGGGCCAGGAAGCGCCGATCTCGATCTACTCGATGGCCACCTCGACGCCCGAAGAGGCGCCCCGCGGGCTCGAGTTCCTGTACTCGCTGAACCGGCTCAACGTGGCCACCTCGAGGGCGCGCTGCGCCGCGATCGTCGTTGCCTCACCGGCGCTGGTTCGCGTCCAGTGCCACACCCCGCGCCAGATGCAGCTCGCGAATGCCTTGTGCCGGCTGGTCGAGGTGGCGGCAGAGCAGGGGGCCGACGCGGCAGCTGAGGCGCCACCGCGGGTTGCCGCCGCAGCTGGGAGAGCTGTCGGCGAGCGAGCAGCCGACTCGGGCGAGCAGCTCGAGGTCTGGACCTGACGCCCAGCCTGAGCTGCTCGGCAGGGGTTTTGATCGGGCGGTGACCCGCGCGGTTCGCCGCCGCCGTTCGATCAGTCGCTTGGCTCGCGCCGATCTTCGTCGCGCGTGCTCTGGTCCGCGGCGACGGCAGGTGCCGCCGTGGACCCGACGCCACGATGCGCCTGCCGTTGTTACCCGGCCGCACCGCAGCCACGGGTAGCGCTTGCAGGCGGCTTGCGGACAAGGTTTCCGGCGACCGACGACACACGGCTGCAACGATGCTCAGCACGAGCGTTGTCCGGCCACGCGCCGCGATGACGACGATCGAGGCAGCCCGCAGGAGGTTTCCATGGCCGCCATCGCCTTGCCTGACGTCGACCGCAAGCAGCGGCAGCACGAGACCGAGACGGGCCGCTGCCAGCGGGTCCCGTTCGTCGTGGCCTGCGCGCTATCACCGGGCGGATGAAGAGCACGAGCGGTTATCGGCTCGGCGGTCGAACCCACGGTCGCCTCGTGACTCGCCCCGAGTTCCGCTATGGAACTGCGAGGCCGGCGCAAGACGGCCGTCCTCGACCACCTCGCGTCGCCGCAAGGCTCACCCGCGACACTGTGACTGGCTCCATCCGCAGCGACAGGCCATCCTCCCGTCGCGGCAGTGCGGATCCGGGGACCTTGCGAACAGGCCGAACGACCCGGGGGCACAGAACCCCCGGGTCGCTTCTGTGGCTGGACCGATGACCGGCCTCGCGCGCGAACGTATTGCCCGTGGTGGGCCGCTTGCCCGTGGTGGGCCGCGCGTAGCCCTGGGCGGACGTGAGCGCTCCGTGCGGCCACCGCTGGCGGCGCCCCACGTGACCGACAACGCAGCCCCGATGCCCGGGCCGTCGATGCGAGGGCTCGAGGCAACGATCGCCATCGCCGCGCTGGTGTCGGCGATCCTCCTCGGCTTCGTGCGCTGAGCCAAGCCTCGCGGTCCCTGCGCGATCCAGGCGAGCCCGCTCGACGCGGACGCGTTCGCCGGGGCAGGTGGCCGCTGCGATGCGGCTCGAGCATCGATCTATGGTCGGTCCAGCCATTCGATGCTCCATTAGCATCGATTTTCCGCAACGCCGCGATTCCGCAGCCGCTTTACCCCCTGACGTGGCTTGTCGGGCCCTTCATTCGGGAAACGCAGCGGTCAAAGGACGCACGTGACGAGACATCGATGATCCGCGCGCATCGGTACGAGGGTCGAGGCCAGGATTGATGCGTCCGACTCATTGCGGTCGCGTTTCGCGCCGACGCTGAGGGCGTTGGCACCGACCCGTCCGAATTCGCTAAGTGGTCACAGCTGCTCCGCCGAGATCAAGCGCGGGCAGGAACTCAGGCGCTCACGGGCTCAGCGCGTCGGGCCACGGGCAGCTCACGAAGAAGCCCTGGTCGCCGACGAGAGCGCAGCGCGTCGGGCCACGGGCAGCTCGCGAAGAAGCCCTGATCGACGACGAGAGCTCAGCCCTTCCTGCCGCGGCCAGGCCGCGTGGCCGGCGCAGGGGTTGGAGCCGGCGCTGGGCCGACCTCCAGGCCGGGCAGCTGCTCGTCGTTCCCGTTCCCGTTGTTGCCCGGATCCCCGCTGGCGTCGGTGGGTTCGGGATCGGGTTCGCCGCCGCAGATCTTGCCGCCCCACGACCCCTCCCCCGGGAGATACGCCGTCTTCGAGCCGTAGGGGCCCTTGACGCCGGTCCCGCCACGGGCTCGCGACATCCAGGCTTCGACGTCCGGGATCCAGGACTCGGGCCCGAGCTCCGCCCGCGCCGGGTCGACGCAGCCGTCGTTGTACAACAGGCCGGACGGATCGATCTCGCCGGGCGCGCCGGGCTGGGTGCCATCGCGGAACCATTCGAGGCGCGTCTTGTTCGTCGAGGATGTGGGCTTGCCCCCACTGAACCGGTCGATCTTGGCCTGGACCAGACCGTCGGGGACCGCCGGTTCGGCAACCGGCCAACCGGCCGAGTAGTCGCGCACGAACGCACGCCAGATCTGGCCCGGGCCGTCCAGCGAGGTCGGCGCCTTGCTGGTGTTCGGCGCGGAATGGTCGCTGTTGCCGAGCCACACGCCTGCCACCAGCGCGACGGAGTTGGGATCCTCCGGCGCGGCGAGGAATCCGTACGTGCCGAAGTCGCGGATCTCGTTGGCGGTGCCGGTCTTGACCGCTGCCCAGCGGTGCTCCCCGTCCGGGCCGTTCTTGATCTCGAGACGGCGGGCCCAGATCGAGTTCTGGCGGAGGTCGGTGTTGCCGGCCAGGATGTCGCCGATCTGGAACGCCGTCTGCGGCGAGAGCACCGGCTCAGGCGCGGGCGCCGGTGCGGCATAGGCATCCTTGCCGTCCGGGCCGATGATCTTGAGGATCATCCGCGGCGGCACGCGCTGTCCGGCGTTGGCGATGGTGCCGAACGCCGAGGTGAGGTCGATGGGCCGCGTCTCGACCGTCCCGATGCCCCCGGCGAGCCCGGACTGGATCATGCTGTCCTTGCCGTTCATGAACCGGATGCCCATGTTCGTGGCCAGGTCCGCGACCGCTTCGTTGCCGACGCGCTGGATCGCCCGGATCGCCGGCAGGTTGAGCGACTGCTGGATCGCGTCACGGACGAGCACCGGGCCGCGCTCACCGAGGTCCGCGTCCTGGGGGGCCCAATCCTTGCCCTTTGAGGTCCCGAACTTGGTCGTGATGTCGAGGAGCACGCTGCCAGGGGTGAGCATGCCCGCCTCGAAGGCGGCGCTGTAGACGATCGGCTTGAACGCCGACCCCGGCTGGCGCGGCGAGTCGGCCGCGTCGTGTTGCGGCGCGAGCTTGGGACTGGCGAGATCCTCGCGGTAGTAGCCCGCGCTGCCGACATAGGCCAGGACGTCGCCGGACCTGTAGTCGAGCGCGACCATCGCCCCGTTGTGGATGTCCTTGCCGCGCATGTTGTTGATCCA
>DASQFM010000263.1:0-5244 GCA_035633135.1 Candidatus Eiseniibacteriota bacterium | reverse complement strand
GGCTTGGTGTGGCGCTTGGCGATGTTGATGCCCTCGACGACCACGGTCAGGCCGGCCTTGGGCGTGCCCCGGCGGTAGGGGCTGCGGAGGGCGCCGCGGCTGGCCTCGCGGCGGATGACCCGCTCCACGACGCCCTGCTTGCCGGCGTCCTTGCCCGACAGCACGACCACCCGGTCGCCCTTGCGGATCTCGGGCACGCGCGTGCCGCGATCGTGCTGGACGGTGGCCATCACAGCACCTCCGGCGCGAGGGACACGATCTTCATGTAGTTTCGATCGCGGAGCTCGCGGGCAACGGGACCGAAGATTCGGGTGCCACGCGGGTTGCCCTGGTTGTTGATCAGCACGGCGGCGTTCTCATCGAAGCGGATGTAGCTCCCGTCGGCCCGGCCGTACTCCTTGGCCGTCCGGACCACCACGGCGCGCACGACGTCGCCCTTCTTGACGGCGGCGTTCGGGATCGCCTGCTTGACGCTGGCGATGATCACGTCGCCGATGCCGGCGGTCCTCTTGGTCGAGCGGCCGATCACGCGGATGCACTGGATGGTCCGGGCACCCGTGTTGTCGGCGACCTTGAGGCGGGTCTCGGCCTGGATCAAGGAGCCTCCTCCTCGGCGGGCTTGTCGCCCCCGTTGTCGGAAGCCTCGGCAGCGGCGTCGTCAGTCCCCGTGGCCTCGGCGGCCTCGGTGTGCTGGCGGACGCGACCCGGGTGGGCCGCGGCGTGGATGACCTCGGAGGTCTCGGCCTCCTCGGAAATGATCTCGCCGGCACCGACGTGCTCGCCCGCGCGATGGAGCACGTCCACCAGGCGCCAGCGCTTGGTGGCCGACAGGGGTCGCGACTCCTCGATCAGGACGGTGTCGCCGACCGACGCTTCGTTGTTCTCGTCATGGGCCTTGAACTTGGTGCTCAGGCGGATGACCCGCTTGTACAGGCGATGGCGAGCGAGGCGCTCGACCGACACGACGATCGTCTTGTCCATCTTGTCGCTCACCACTCGACCGACCTTGGTCTTGCGGCGAGTCTGGTTCTGGGATGTGGTCGCGGTCATGGGTTGTGCCTCACGCGGACCGGCGCCCGGCGGGCACGGCCTGCTTCGTGGCCCGCTCGCGCTGGACCGTCATGATCCGGGCGATGGTTCGGCGGGTCTGGGGGATGGTGCTGGTGTCGTTGAGCTGCCGGGTGGACAGCGCGAACCGGGCGCTCCAGAGGTCCTGCTTCGCCTGGCGAAGGGCCTCCTCGAGCTCGGTGTCCGAGAGCTCCCGAACCTTGACGATGTCCATCATCGGACGCCCTCCTCGCCGGCAGTCTCACGCTGGACGATGCGGGTCGCGACCGGCAGCTTGTGGCTTGCGAGGCGCATCGCCTCGGTGGCCTCCTCGGCGCCGACGCCGGCCATCTCGAACAGGATCCGGCCCGGCTTGACGACCGCGACCCAGTGGTCCGGGGCGCCCTTGCCGGAGCCCATCCGGGTCTCGGCGGGCTTCTTGGTCACGGGCTTGTCGGGAAAGATGCGGATCCAGATCTTGCCGCCACGTTTGACCGACCGGGTCATCGCCCGCCGGGCGGCCTCGATCTGGCGGCTGGTGATCCAGGCCGGTTCGAGGGTCGCCAGGCCGTACTCGCCAAAGGCCACGAAGTGGCCGCCCTTGGCCAGGCCTGACATCCGGCCGCGCATGACCTTGCGGTGCTTGACCCGCTTCGGCAGGAGCATCGTCAGACCCCCTGCCCGGCGGCCGCCTGGGCGGGCATCGCGGTTCGCACCGGGACCATGTCGCCGCGGTAGATCCAGACCTTGACGCCGATCCGGCCGTAGGTCGTGTGGGCGTGGACCTGGCCGTAGCTGATGTCGGCGCGGAGGGTGCCGAGCGGGATCCGGCCCTCGCGATCCCACTCGCGGCGGCTCATCTCGGCGCCACCGAGGCGGCCCGCGACCATGATCTTGACGCCCTTGGCGCCGGCTTTCATGGATCGCTGGATGGACTGCTTCATGGCCTTCTTGAAGGCGATCCGGCGCGACAGCTGCTGGGCGATGTTCATCGCCACCAGGTAGGCGTCGAGCTCCGGCTGGCGGATCTCCTTGATCTCCAGCTTGACCTTGCGCTTTGTCAGCGCGCCGATCTGCTGGCGCAGGACTTCGACGTTCTGGCCGCCCTTGCCGATGACGATGCCCGGCTTGGCGGTGTGGACGGTCACCGTGACCTGGCCGAAGTTGCGCTCGATCTCGAGGCCGCTGACGCTGGCGTTGGCCAGCCGCTTGCCGACGAGCTCGCGGATCGCGAGGTCCTCGGTCAGCAGCGAGGTGTATTCCTTGTCGTGGTACCACTTCGCCGTCCAGGTGCGCGTGACCCCGAGGCGGAACCCGTACGGGTGGACCTTGTGTCCCATCTGTTCTCAGGCCTCCCGGTCGCCGACGGTGACGGTGATGTGGGTCATGGGCTTGTGGATCGGGAACGCCCGACCCTGGGCGCGCGGCCGCCAGCGCTTGATCGTCGGTCCCTCGTCCGCCCGGGCGTCGAGGACGATCAGCTCCTCGGCCGAGAGGTTGAGGTTGTTCTCGGCGTTGGCCGTGGCGCTCTTGAGGACCGCCGCGATGTCCTTGGCGGCGTGCTGGGGCATGAACCGCAGGAGGGCGGCCGCCTCCTCCACCGGGCGACCCTTGATCGTGGCGACGACCAGGCGGGCCTTGCGGGTGGAGCCGCGAAGGTACTTGGCTGTGGCGGAAACTCGCATTACGGCTCCTACTTGGGGCTCGTGGCGCGATCGATGTGCTTGCCGTGGCCGCGGTAGGTCCGGGTCGGGGCAAACTCGCCGAGGCGATGGCCGACCATGTTCTCGGTGACATAGACCGGGACGTGCTTGCGGCCGTTGTAGACGGCGACGGTGTGGCCGATGAAGGTCGGGAAGATCACGGACGCGCGCGACCAGGTCTTGACGACCTTGCGCTCGTTCTTGCGGTTCATCTCCTCGATCCGCCCCTGCAGGCGGGCCTCGATGAACGGACCTTTCTTGATCGAACGGGACATCTGGCGCCCTTCCCCTACTTCCGGTGTCGCGAGCGGACGATCAGGCGACCCGTCGTCTTGGCGCGCCGGGTGCGGTAGCCCATGGCCGGCTGGCCCCACGGTGTCTTGGGCGGCATGCCGGTCGGCGACTTGCCCTCCCCGCCGCCGTGCGGATGGTCGCGCGGGTTCATGACCACGCCACGCACTTCGGGCCGGCGGCCCATGTGGCGGGATCGCCCGGCCTTGCCGAGGTTCTGGTTCTCGTGGTCGAGGTTGCCCACCTGGCCGACGGTGGCGATGCAGCGGATGCTCACCCGCCGGACCTCGCCCGACGGCAGCCGAATCTGGGCGTACTCGCCCTCCTTGGCCAGCAGCTGGGCGGCAGTGCCGGCGGAGCGGACGATCTGGCCGCCCTTGCCGGGGATGAGCTCGATGTTATGGATGGTGGTGCCCAGCGGGATGTTGGCGATCGGCAGGGCGTTCCCAACGCGGGCCTCGGCCTGGGGTCCGGCGACGACCACGTCGCCGACCTTGAGGCCGTGGGGCATCAGCATGTAGCGCTTCTCGCCGTCGCGGTAGTGGAGCAGGCCGATCCGGGCAGAGCGGTTGGGGTCATATTCCACGGTCGCGATCCGGGCCGGGACGCCGAACTTGTCGCGCTTGAAGTCGATCCGGCGGTAGTGGGTCTTCTCGCCGCCACCGCGATGACGGACCGTGAGCCGGCCGGCGTTGTTACGGCCCGATCCACGCGTCTGGGCCTCGAGCAGCGGCTTGTACGGCTCGCTGGTCGTGATCTCCTCGAACGTCGAGCGGGTCATCTGGCGGCGACCCGGCGAGGTCGGCTTGTAGCTTCGCAGCGGCATGCCTAGACCCCCTCGAAGAACTTGATCTTGTGGCCCGCAGCCAGGGTCACGATGGCCTTGCGCCACGGCGAGACGCGGCCGGAAACCCGGCCGCGGCGGGTCCCGCGGCTCTTGGTCTTGGCCTGCGTCGTCAGCACATTGACCGCGACGACGGTCACCTTGTCGGACTTGTAGAGCTCTTCGATCGCCGCCTTGATCTGGATCTTGTTGGCGGCGGGATGGACCCGGAAGGTGTACTTCGCGCGCGTCGACTGGTCGATCGACTTCTCGCTCACGACCGGCCGGAGGATGATCTCGGGAGCGCTGAGGACGCTCACAGGTAGACCTCCTCGATCCGGGCCAGGGCGGGCTGCTCGATCACGATCGTGTCGGCGTTGATGAGGTCGACGACGTTGAGCGAGTCGGCCCGGATGACGTCGACGGTCGGCAGGTTGCGGGCCGAGCGCCACAGCTGCTCGTCCGTCGCGGGCGCGACGACGATGACCCGGCCGGTCGCGTTGAGCGCGGCCAGGATGTTGGCCACGTCGCGGGTCTTGAAGCCCTCGAGGGCGAACGTGTCGACGATCCGGATTGCCTCGTCGCCGAGCTTCGCGGTGAGGGCGCCCCGGAGGGCGGCGCGGCGCATCTTCTTGGGCAGGCGCTGCTCATACGAGCGCGGGTGCGGGCCGAACACGGCGCCGCCGCCGCGATAGTGCGGGGCGGTCCGGGAGCCCTGCCGGGCGCGGCCGGTGCCCTTCTGCTTGTACGGCTTGCGGCCGCCACCTCGGACCTCGCCGCGAGTCAGGGTGTCGTGCGTGCCGGTGCGCCGCCCCGCAAGCTGGGCGGTCACCACCTGGTGGAGCACCGCGGTGTTCACCGGCGCCGCGAACAGCTCGTCGTTGAGCTCGACGTTGCCGACCGAGTCCCCGGCGCGGTTGTAGAGCGTCGCCTGGGCCATCGTCAGGCCTTCTTCACGAGGATCAGGCTGCCGCGGCTGCCGGGCAAGCTGCCCTTGAGGAGCAGCAGATTCTGGTCGGCGTCGGCGCGCACGACCCGGACCTTCTTGGTCGTGACCCGCTCGTCGCCCATGTGGCCGGCCATGCGGAGGCCCTTGTAGACGCGACCGGGGGTCGTGCCGGGGCCGATCGAGCCGGGCTCGCGATGATGGTCGGAGCCGTGGGTCTTGGGGCCGCGGTGGAAGTGGTGGCGCTTGATCTGGCCGGAGAAGCCCTTGCCCTTGGAGACGCCGGTGACGTCGACGAGGTCGCCCTCGGCGAACATGTCGGCGAGGGCCACGGTCTGGCCGATTTCGTAGCCTTCGAGGCTGTCGACCCGGAACTCGCGCAGGGTCGCAAGCAGCCCGGCACCCTTGGGCAGGTCCTTGAGCTGGCCGGCGCG
>DASQFM010000262.1:0-16401 GCA_035633135.1 Candidatus Eiseniibacteriota bacterium | reverse complement strand
TGCCCTCGCCTTGCTTCAGACGCGCGGAGGTCAGGACCTTGTCCTTGTAGCCACCGTGGAGGCTCGGAGTTGCCTCGCCCTTGCCCGCGATCTTCAGGAGCAGGGTGGCCTCGGCGTCACCGAGCGGGCGTCGCCGGGCGTCGCGTGACGGGGCGTCATCGAGCGGCTCACCGAGGGCGACCAGGTCGATCGCCTTGGGATCCGGATCCGGTGCCTGGAACGTGACCAGGCCTCGATGGCCCAGATCCACCAGGGCCGCCCCAAAGGCGTCCTCGTCGACGCCGTCCTTCCGCAGCACCGTCGCCATGGCGGGCGTCAGGCCCGGCGGCGGAGCGGGCAGCAGCACCGAATCGTCGATCAGCGGCACGGCGGCATCGCGCCCCCGGCGCCACCAGGTCAGCATGAACAACCCGACCAACAGCGCGGCCCCGCCGATGACCACCGCCGAGCCGGCAAGCAGAATCGCGAATCGCCCGGCTCGGTCCGGATTGCCGTCGGGCTGGACGACGTGGTCGACCTGGGCGAGGCCAGCGAGCAGCGCGCCATCGAGGTCGCCGTCCTTGGCCTTCGGCAGGATCTCGCCGTCGACGATGCCCGAAACCTCCTCGTCGGAGAGGTATTGGTCGCGAAAGCCGGCGCCGGTGTACAGGTAGATCTGCCCGTGCTCGAGCGAGGTATCCATGTCGAACAGGATGACGAGCCCGTCGTCGACCCCGGCGCGCCCGACGCCCCAGGTGTCCATGATCGTCCGGGCGTCGATGCGGGCCGTATCGGTCGAAACCGACGATTGGCCCGTCGGCCAGGACACGACCGCGACCTGCGCCTGGGTCCGCTCGCGAATCCGCTCGATCGTCGCCTGGGCGGCTTCGATGGTCGACTGCGCCCAGATGTGGGCAAGGTCGTAGACGTAGACGCCCGAGCGAGTCGGCGGCAGGTCCAGGGCCAGGACTGCAGTGGGCCACGCGACTGCCCACCCGGCAAGGATCACGAGCAGCACGCGAACGAGCGGGCGAGGGAGTCGCGACACCATCCGATCCTGCGGTGCTCGATCCGGTTGGGTCAAGTTACGCCGAGCGACACCCGAACGCCCTCGACCTCGGCGGCGTCGCGGAAGACCCGAACAACGGCAAAGCCCTCGCCGGCAAGGTTCCCTCGAAGGCTGCGAGCGAGGTCGCGGAGCTGCTGTTCGACGGCCACTGTGGGCACGCTCCGTCCGGCCCGTGTCGCATTGCGGGTCATGACGAGGAGCGGGTCCAGGTCGAAGACGAGGGCCACCGCGGGAACCCCGTAGCGGCTCGAGCGACGGAGCAGCGAGCGCCGGGCAAAGGCGGTCACGTTGGTCGCATCCACCACGCTGGACCGGCCTCCGGCCAGGCGGCGCTCGACCTCGCGATGGAGCAGCGCGAACGCCGTCCTCGTTGCCCGCTGGTCCCCTTCGTCGCCGGCGACCAGCCCGCGATACCGATCGGCGGACAGCACCTCCTCGGCGGGGAAGTGGCGCGCTGCGAAGGTGCTCTTGCCCGAGCCCGCAGCACCGATGAGGAGGACGAGGCTCGGCGCCGGCAGGACGAGCACGTCACCGCCCTCATTTTCCCCGTTCGCCTCGCCGTTCGCCTCGTCGCGGGCCTTGCCCCGGGCTTGGTCGCCGGTGTCGGCCGGCGGGGTCACGTGGCCGATGTTCGCCGCGCCTCCCAGCCGCCACCGTCCTTCGATCGGACCTCGTACGCCGGCTGGTCGTAGACCGACGGCCCGCGAACGACCGCACCGCCCGCGAGCCGGTAGCGAGAGAAATGCAACGGGCATTCGATCTGGCCGTCAACGAGCTTGCCCTGGGACAGCGAGCCACCGGCATGGGCACAGATGTCGTGCAGGGCGAGGATCTGTTCACCCTGGCGGACGAGCACGAGGGTGCTCGCGCCGAGCTTCGCCTTGACGGGTCGGTTCTCCGGGATCGAGCCGTCGGGCTCGAGCTCCGCCGGCTCCATCGTGATCCATTTCGTCCCGCCACCTGCCGCGGCGCGGAAGGCATGGCGGCTGACCATGTTGCCGAGCACATAGACGACGTCGCCACCGACGTAGGCCCCCGCCGACAGCACCAGGAAGCCGATCACCGACAGTGCCACGGCAGCCGTCGACGCGGTCGCACCGCTGCCCAGTCGGAGCGCAAATGAGACGACATAGACGACCAGCGCCGTGGTCATGAGAGTCGAATGGAGGGTCGCCCGGGTCCTCGCCAGACCGTCGGTGTCGGCGTAGTCGGCCACGCCGGCCACCGCGGCCGCAACCATGGTCAGGATCCCGATGCCAAGCGTGATCACCGCGACATCCGGGAATGCGAGGACGTCGAAGACGATGACCAGGAGGAGGATCCCGATCGGAACGTCGGTCAAAACGGCGTGGATCGGATGGCCGAGCCACCGCCCGGTAAGGAAATCCCGCAGCAGCGGGATGGCCTGAAAGAACCGGTTGAACCACGGCTGGACTCCATTGCCCAGCGCGCGCGACCAGCCATCCTGGGCGACCATCAGGCGATTGAGGAACCGGGCCAGCATGTGCACCACCTCCCACCGTGCAGTCTAGCCAGCCGGGGCTGCCGGCCGGTCGCCGGCTGCGGGCCGGTCGCCTCGCTCAGGGGCTGTTGCGGCTAGTCTGCCCCGATGGCCCACGCCCCGGATTCGGTCACCGCGCATCGGGGCGCCCCGGACTGGAAGCGCCTCGTCGCAGTGTTCTGGGTCACCTCGATGGTCGAGGGTCTTGGCGTCAGCCAGGTGTTCGCGCTCCTGCCTGCCTATCTCAGCTCGATGGGCATCGCGGGCCCCGAACGGCTTACGTTCGTCGGGTTGTTCGGCTCGCTGCTTTTCGTGCTCGGGATGCCACTGGTGCCGCTGTGGGGCGTGTGGGCCGATCGCTACAGCCGCAAGGCCGTCATAGCCCGGAGCGCGATCGTGGAGACCGTCGTGTTCGCCGGGATGGCCCTCGCCCGCGAGCCGTGGCAGGTCGCCGTGTCGATACTGCTCATCGGCTTCCAGCTCGGCAACACCGGGGTGATGCTGGCCGGGATCCGGGATGTCACGCCGCGGCCGGTGCTCGGCACCACGATCGCGATCTTCGGCGCATCGGGCCCGATCGGGTTTGCCGTCGGGCCGGTCGTCGCGGCTATTCTCATCGACGGCTTCGGCTGGTCGATCCCAGGGGTGTTCGCGGTGTCCGCGGGACTGTCGCTGGGCACCGCGCTCCTGGTCACGTTCGGCAGCCGCGAGATCCGACCCGAGGTGATTCCGGAGGGGCGGATCCTGACGCTCGCGTTCGGGGCGGTGCGGGGCGTGGTCACCGATCCCGTCGTGCGCCGCATCTTCGTCATCTTCGGGATCGCCTTCCTGGCCAACCAGATGAGCCGCGGCTATCTGCCGGTCCTGGTCGAGACGACGGTCGGGACGGGCCCCGGGCTCGCCAGCGCGATCGGCCTGGTCGTCGGCACGGCGGCCCTGGCAGGGGCCCTGCTCGCCCCGATCGCGGGGATGCTCGGCGACCGGATCGGTTTCCGGCCGGTGCTCATCGGCGCCCTGATCGGTGGCGGCGTCGCCCTGGCCGCGATGCCGGAAGTCGCGCCATCGCTGGGCGTGACCGGCCTCGCGGTCCTCGCCGTCGCCGTGGCGGCATCCGCCTCGACGGTCAGCTCGATGGTCTTCGGGCTGCTGGCGACCGAGGTGCCGGCGGAGCGGCGCTCGCAGACGCTCAACCTCGTCTACCTGCCGCTGTACGCGGCCGGCATCATCGGCCCGGCGGCCGGCGCGGTCGTGTCCGGGACGGCTGGCCTGGCGGCGCCGTTCGTCGTCGGCGGCATCGTCTTCCTGGTCGGCGCCGTGGCGGTCGCCCGGCTGCGTCGGAGCGGCGGGCGCCAATCTACCGAGAGCGACGACCTTGTCGAAGGCGAGGGCCTGGCCGAGGCCGGGTCGACGGGGGTTCCGGGCTAGATCCTCCGGGGCGACCCCGCGTTCGGCGCCCGGCTCGCGCAGGGCCCGCCTCAGGCGGGCAGGTCGCGCTCGGCCGGCCCGGTGTAGCGCGCGTCGGGCCGGATCAGCCGGTTGTCGCCGGCCTGCTCCAGGACGTGAGCCGTCCAGCCGGCGTGGCGGGCCAGGGCAAACGTCGCCGCGAAGAGATCGGGCGTGAGGCCGACGCCCATCAGCACCGGCGCAGCGTAGTACTCGACGTTCGTCTTGAGCGCCCGCTCCGGGTGCTTCTCGGCGAGCACTCGGAGCGCCACATCCTCGATCTTGATCGCCAGGTCCAGCCAGTCGGGCCGGTGGTCCATCGACTCGGCAACCTTGCGGAGGGCGGCGGCCCGCGGATCGTAGGCCCGGTAGACGCGGTGGCCGAAGCCCATCAGCCGTTCGCCCCGGGCGACCGCGGCGCGGACCCACTCCTCGGCATGCTCCGGCGTGCCGACCTGATGGATCTGCTCGACGACCTCGGACGGCGCTCCGCCATGCAGCGGTCCCTTCATCGCGCCGATTGCGCCGCCGACCGCGGACGCGATGTCGCTGCGCGTGGAGGTGATGACCCGGGCCGTGAAGGTCGAGGCGTTGAGTCCGTGCTCGGCGCCGACGATGAAGTACGCGTCGAGCGCGCGCGTCGTCCCGGCGTCGGCCTGCTCGCCCTTGAGCTGGTACAGAAAGCCCGGCACGAGGTCGAGCGACGGGTCGGGGTCCAGCGGTTCGAGGCCCTGGCGGAGCCTGGCGAACGCGGCGAGGGCCGATGGCGAGAACGCGGTCAGGGCCCGCGCCTGCTCGACCGTCGGCGGCCAGGTGGGATTCTCGGTAGCGCCCCAGACCGAGACGGCCGTCCGCAGCGCGTCCATCGGCTTGGCCGACGATGGCAGGGCTCGCAGCGCGATCAGCACCGCCTCCGGGACCGGTGTCGTCGGGAGGTGGTGGCCGGGCTCCCACTCGCCGGTCCACAGCAGGTTGGCGACGGCTGCGTAGCTGGCGCGCTCCACCAGGTCGCCGATGCGGTAGCCGCGATAAAGGAGGCGGCCGCGCTCGCCGTCGACCATCGCCAGGGCCGTCTCGGCGGCGACGACGCCCTCGAGGCCGGGCGAGTAGGCGCCCGTGTCGGCGGGGGACTTGGCCTCAGTGGGGGACGTGCCGGTCGCGGGCCCGGAGGCTGCCGGGGGCTGGTCGGTCATGGCTCGATGGTAGCCGCGGGTTCGAATTCGCGACGGGCGGTCGGTCGGCCCGTCGGTGCGCCCTGCGGGCCGCTGTCGATCTGCCGTCGGTCCTCCGCTAGCGGTCCAAGAAGCCCGACACGGCCGCCGTGAACTGCGGCACGTGGGTGTGGTGCGCCGCGTGCGCCGCTCCCTCGATGACCGCGACCTCGGCGTTCGGCAGGCGAGCCGCGAGGGCCTCGGTGCCCAAGGCGAACGGCGACCGGCTGACGGACCCGAGAACCAACAGGACCGGCACGGCGACGGCGGCGAGGGCCTCCAGCGAGGCCGGCTCGCTCGTCTCGGCATCCACCTCGCGGACGATCGTGTCCGCGGCGGCAACGCGCGCCGGCCAGACCTGGTCGGCCCGGTACCGCGCCAGGTCCTCCTCGCTCATCCCGACGATGCCGCGCAGGAACGTCGAGAGCGCCAGGTCCCGGTCGCCACGGGCCAGCGCGGCACGGACCGCTTCGAGCAGGCCGGCGGGCCGATAGGAGATGCCCGGGGGCAGCGGCGCGCCTTCGTAGGCCACCACCCGCCGGATGGCATCGGTAAGGATCGAGGCGCCGAGGGCACACCGTCCGCCGTACGAATGCCCGAGCACGTCGACCGGCCCGCCGGCCTGCTCGGCAACGGCTTCGGCGACCGCGGCAACGTCCTGGAATTCCCGCTCGATCGAGTACGCGGGGTTGTCGCCCGACGCACCCCGGCCGCGGCGGTCGATGGCGTGCAGCCGGCGGGTCCGGCCGAGGACCGGCGCCAGGGCTCGGAAGGTGGTGTGGTCCGCCGTCGCGCCATGGACGAGCACCACCGCGGGCCGATCGGCGGCCCCGGCCGATGTTCCAGGCGGGCCGGGGTCGCCCTCGAGCGCGACCGCGGCATCGAACACCGCGATCGCGGTGCCGTCAGCCGATCGAACGATTCGGGATGGCGTCTCCGGAAAGGGCCCCCGGCTGGTCGCGGCGGGGTCTGCTCTCGACGCTGGGGGTTGGGCTGTCAGCTCGGCAGTCCCGCGGCCGCGTCCGCGTCGAGCAGCCACTCGGCGCCCGCGCGGCGCGCGAGCTGCGCCGGCCAGCGGACCGGGTCCCGCTCCGGTCCCAGGAGCTGGGCCACGATCTCGCGCTTCTCGGCGCCGAGCGCAACGACCAGCAGGAGCCGCGCCGATGGGAGGATCGCCGGATTCAGGCTCACCCGCTCGATGTGCGGCTCGATGTGCTGTGGCGCCGGCACCGCCTTGACCCACCCACCGTCGTCGAAGACCGCGGACCCCGGGAAGGCGGACAGGATGTGGCCGTCGCCGCCGATGCCCGCGAGGATCACGTCGAAGATCGGATAGCCGTGCGCGTCCAGCTGGAGATCGGCAGCGCGGAGCTCCGCTTCGTAGGCCTCCGCGACCCAGCTGGCAGGCCGGCCCTCGCCGATGGCAACACCGATCGGCATGGCATGGACGTGGCCGACCTCGATCGGTGCGGCGGGCACGACGCCGAGCGCCACCGAGACACTGTCCTCGCCGGTGCCCGAGAGGCCGGCCAGGGCTGCCGCACCCAGCAGCACCTGGTCGAACGGCAGGACGTTGGACTTGGGGTGATCGCGGGGCACGAAGCGATCGTCGCCCCACCACGCGTGGACCGCGGTCCACGGCACACGATCCCGGAACTCCGATTCCCGGAGCGCCCGATAGATGCCCACCGGCGTCGAGCCACCGGTGGTCGCCCAGTCCGCTCGACTCCGCGCCGTTGCGGCCGCCGACAGGGCGTTGGCGATCCGGTGGGCGGCGTCGTGCGCGGCGTCCTCGGGGGTGGAAAAGACGCTGACCGTCGGTTCGCCAGTGTCGGCCCGGATGTCCGTCATCGCCGGCTCGGCGTCGGGTCGGGACCGATGAGCCGGGCGGCCATCGACAGGGCGCCGGCGGAGATCCGGTCTCGGGCCACGGATTCGATCGTCTCTGCCAGTAGCTCCGCCTCCGTCCGTCGAGCCGACAGGAAGTGCCGCTCTGGCAGGGCCTTGCCGTCGAGCGAGGCGCGGACGGTGACGCCCTCGGCATGCGCGGTGACGTCGATAGCGAGAAGCTCGGATCCGCGCCGCGCGCAGAGGAGGTCGACGCCGACCGTCGTCCCGGGCGGCAGCGGCGATGGCGTCGGGCGCAGCCCGACCGCGATGTGGCGCCGCCCGTCGCGCATGAGCGCGTCGTAGCCGCCCTCTTCCTCGGGCCTGAGCTCCAGCGTGCGATCGACCGTCCAGCCCAGCCGCGAGGCGATCCAGGCCGCGTGGTACAGCGGCTTGACGACATTGGTCGCCCCGGCGATGGTGTCGCGGGCGGAATAGAACACGGTCACCTCACGGATCCCGCGAAGGTACGGCCGCAGATCCGGACGGTCGAACGTCGAGGCGATCGCCTCGCGCCAGCGCTCCTGGCGCAGGAGGGCGAAGTCCGAGATCGCGATCCGGGCCGTTCCCGAGAGGCCGGCCATCGTCTGCAGCCGGGCCAGCCCATCCCCGGCCCAGATCGAGGCGTCCACCAGGATCCTGTCCGCCATGGCGAGCAGGCCCTGGGATTGCGGCGACTCGAACCGCGGCTCGGCGGGCCACCAGACCAGCACGGGCAGGTCGTGGATCAGCAACGGCGCGACGATCCCCGCCAGGTGCTGGCCGGCCTCGCCGCCGACGGTGAGGTAGATGAGCTCGGCGCACGTCTCCGGCGCGGTCTCGCTCGGGAGGATGCAGTGCGCCTGGATCTGGGCATCGAGCCAGCTCGGGCCGTCGGGGTCGGCCGGCGAGACGATCAGGGTCCGCGAGGGATGGCGCCCCGTCAGGCCCTGGACGATGGCCGCGGCGCGTTCGCCGGTCTCGCCGCGGCCGGCGATGGTCACCAGGTTCATAACGCTGCTACGGGCGGCGACGTGGCGCTCTTCTGCGCCGTCCGCACCCATGGTCGTCTTGGAGATCGAGCCCCAGATCCGTGCCAGCTCTGCCTCCACGCCTTCGACGGTGCGGGTCCGCGACGACCAGCGCAGGACGGGCTGGCCGGCCTCGGGACGCGGCGCCTCGACGACGCCGCCGACAGCCGAGCTGCTCACCATCGCGGTCAGATCCGCCGCCAGTGGCGGCCGTCGCGCTCGATGAGGGCGCTCGCCGCCTCGGGCCCCCAGGTTCCGGCCGCGTAGTCGGGGAAGTCCGGCGGCGGCATTTCCAGCCAGGCTTCGAGGATCGGGGTGACGATGCCCCAGGCCGCCTCGACCTCGTCCGACCGGGTGAAGAGCGAGGCATCCCCCAGCGTCGCATCCAGGAGCAGCGTCTCGTACGCCTCCGGTGCGTCGCTCGCGAACGCGGAGCCGTAGGTGAAGTCCATCGTGACGGTCCGGATGTCGAGGCCCAGGCCCGGCACCTTGGAGCCGAACCGCAGCAGGATGCCCTCGTCCGGCTGGATCCGGATGGCCAACAGGTTCGGCTCGGGATTGGTCGCGGCGTCGTCGAAGAGCCGATGAGGGACGTCGCTGAACTGGATGGCGATCTCACTGGCGCGCTTCGGCAGCCGCTTGCCCGTCCGGAGGTAGAACGGCACGCCCGACCAGCGCCAGTTGTCGACCTGGAAGCGGGCCGCGACGAAGGTCTCGGTCTCGGACTGGGGATCGACCTCGTGCTCCTCCCGGTAGCCGTGGACCGCCTCCGCCCCGATCCAGCCGGGCCCGTACTGGCCGCGCACGACGTCGCGCGCCACGCTGGCCCGGGTCGGTGGCAGGATGGCCCGGAAGACCTTGACCTTCTCGTCGCGCAGGGCTTCGGCGGCGAAGGTTGCCGGCGGCTCCATCGCCACCAGGCTCAGGAGCTGGAGGAGGTGGTTCTGCACGACGTCGCGGGCGGCGCCGGTCTCCTCGTAGAACGCGCCACGGTCCTCGACCCCGAAGGACTCGGCAACCGTGATCTGCACGTGGTCGACATAGCGACGGTTCCACAGCGGCTCGAAGATGCCGTTGCCGAAGCGGAACACCATGAGGTTGCGGACAGTCTCCTTGCCCAGGTAGTGATCGATCCGGTAGACCTGCGTCTCGCGGAAGACCTTCAATACCTCGCGGTTGAGGCGACGCGCGGATTCGAGGTCGCGGCCGAAGGGCTTCTCGATGATGATCCGGCGCCAGCCGCCGTTGTGCATCTCGTGATCCATGCCGCAGCGCCCCAGCTGGGCGACGATGGCGGCGAATGCGGAGGGCTGCGTCGCGAGATAGAACAGGACATTCGCGGTGTCCCCGAACTCCTCGCCAAGGCCCTCGATCCGGGCCTGCAGCCTGTCGTAGGTCGCGGCGTCGGCGAAGTCGCCCTGGTGGTAGACGATCCGCTCCAGGAACTGCTCGGCGACGGCCGGCTCCAGCGGGACGCGGCTGTACTTGGCCAGGCTGCCGGCGATCTCGGCCCGGAAGTCGACGTCGTCGTGGGGCCGGCGACCGACGGCCATGAGCAGCCAGTCCTGCGGCAGGAGGTTGGTCCGCCACAGCTGAGCCAGCGCCGGGAAGACCTTGCGGTGCGACAGGTCGCCCGTCGCGCCGAAGAGGACCACCACGTGCGGGTCCGGCATCCGCTCCAGTCGCAGGCCCTCGCGCAGCGGGTTGACGTCCGATGCGGCGGACGTCCTGCGTCGCGGCTTGCTGCGGCTCATCCGCAGCTGGCGGATGGTCCGCGGGGCCTCGGTCGTCGCCGCCGCCGCGCGCGCCATCGCCGTCAGCCCTGCTTCACCGCGTGGCCGCCGAACTCATTCCGGAGGGCGGCCAGCATTTTCGCGCCGTAGGAATCCTCCTGGCGGGATCGGAGGCGGGTCAGCAGCGAGAGCGTGATGACCGGTGCGGGGACGTCGCGATCGATCGCCTCCTGGACGGTCCATCGACCCTCGCCCGAATCGGCGACCCAGCCCTTGAGGTGCTCGAGATCCTGGCCGTTCGCCTTGAAGGCCAGCGTCGCCAGCTCCAGCAGCCACGAGCGGACGACGGAGCCGTGATTCCAGAGGTCCGAGATGGCCCCGAGATCGAGGTCGTAGTCGCTGGCGTGCAGGATCTCGAAGCCCTCGGCGTAGGCCTGCATGAGGCCGTACTCGATGCCGTTGTGGATCATCTTCACGTAGTGGCCTGAGCCAGGTCCCCCGGTGTGCAGGTAGCCGTCGACTGGCGCAAGCGAGCGAAAGATCGGCTCGAGCGGCCGGACCGCATCCGGCTCGCCGCCGACCATGAGACAGAAGCCGTTGGCGAGGCCCCAGATCCCGCCCGAGACGCCGGCATCGACGTAGCGGATGCCCTTTGGCGCGAGATCCGCGTGGCGCCGGACGTCGTCATGGAAGTTGGTGTTGCCGCCGTCGACGATCGTGTCGCCGGGCTCCAGGTGCAGCAGCAGCTCGGCGATCTGCGCCTCGGTGGCGTCACCGGCCGGAACCATGATCCAGGCGACCCGTGGCTTCTCGAGCTTCGAGACGAGCTCGGCGATCGCGAACGCCGGGTCCGCGCCCTCGCCGGCGAGGTCCTTCGTCTTCTCGGGGGTGCGGTTGTAGGCCACGACGTGATGCCCGTCCTTGATCAGGCGCCGGACCATGTTCGAGCCCATCCGCCCGAGACCGATGAAGCCGAGATGCATCTGTTGCCTCCGAGGCTGCGCGCTTGGCCGTGGATGGAGCTTGATCAGCTGGTTGCGCGCGCCACCGCCCGCTCCAGGATGGCGAGATCGGCGTCGACGTCGGGACCGAGGTGGACGTGGACGACGGGCCGATCATGCGCCCTGATCGCCTCGCGGTCACCCCTTGCCTGGGCATCGATGAGCCGGCCGAATGAATACGGCCAGCCGGGGATCTGGCGATCGCGCGGGTGGTCGGCGGTCAGCTGCAGGAACCAGCCCATTGGTGGACCGCCCTTGTGCAGCTGGCCGGTCGAGTGAAGGAACCGTGGGCCGTAGCCGGCTGTGGTGGCGCATCCGGTGGCGCCAAGGCCGGCCCGGATGCCGGCGATCGCGGTGTCGCGCTCGGGGGTCGCCGCGATGAACGCCTGGATCCCCAGGTAGGCCGGCGGCCGGCGCCCGCCAAGCGATCGCTTCAGCGCGGCGGCCAGGCCTTCCTCGCCCAGCGGCTGGGGATGGAGCGGCTCCTCCTCGCGCTCGGACGCCGACGCGGCCGACCGCCGGCTCGCGCCGGCCAGCAGCCGCCGAGTCCGCTCCTTGGCCTCCTCGACGTTCGGCTGATCGAAGGGGTCGATTCCCAGGACCACGCCGGCGAAGGCCGTTGCGACCTCCCAGCGAACGACCTCACCCGCCAGGTCGATCGGATCGTCGAGCTCGATCCGGATGACCGGATGGCCGAGACGGTGCAGCTCGTCGAGCAGCGTTGCCTGCGCGCGCCCGTCGGGGCTCGCGGCGAAGTCGCTGGCGGCGAGGGAGAGCGAGACGAAGGCCCGATCGGGCCCGTATGCCTTCGCCGATCCGACGGGCTCGCGATCGATCGGCACGATGCCGCGGCCCTGCTTCCCGGTCGACTCGGCGAGCAGCTGCTCAGCCCACGAGCCGAAGCTGGCGATGTCCGGCTCGGCGATGAACGTCAGCTTGTCGCGCCCGGCCAGCGCCAGCGAGCCGATGGCGAGGCCGAGGTGCAGGCCGGGGTTGGCGATCGGCTCGGGCTCGCGGCAGAGCGCCAGCATGGCCGACCCGGCCGTCAGGAGGGCATCGAGATCGAGCCCGATCAGCGATGCCGGGACGAGCCCGACGTAGGTCAGCGCCGAGTACCGACCGCCGACGTCGGGCGGGTTGAGGAAGCGCTCGCGGAGCTCGTCCTGATGGGGGATCGCCTCGACGCTCCGCCCCGGATCCGTGATCGCCACGAAGAAGTCGCCCGGGCTCTGGTCCGTCCCGGCGGCGTCGAGGGCCGCCTCGACCCGGGCCCAGGCATCGGCCATGAACGCCAGCGGCTCGGTGGTCGTGCCGGACTTGCTGGCGACGATCCACAGCGTCTGCAGCGGATCGAGATCGTCGACGACCGCCGCGACGGCCGCGGGGTCCGTCGAATCGAGGATGCGCAGGTCCAGGTACCCCTCGGTCGTCCCGAAGACCCGGTGCAGGACCTCGGGCGCGAGGCTCGAGCCGCCCATGCCCATCACCACGGCGGTCGTGAAGCCCGCGACCCGGATGCCGTCGCCGAAGCCCTCGAGGTCGGGGATGTGGCGGGTGAAGTGCTCCGGCGCATCGAGCCAGCCGAGCCGATCGGCGATCGCGTCGCGGACCGCCAGCTCGTCCGACAGGAGACTCGTGTCGCGGTCCATCAGCCGCTCGGCCCAATGGTCGTGGCGCGCATGGTCGGCGACGACGTCGAGGCGAGCCGCGTCGTCCGGCGCGAGCTTGACCTCCAGGCGTGCGCTCATTCGGGAACCTCGCCTCGTTCGATGGCCACGACCTTCTCCAGGCGGCGGACGTGGCGCGGCTCCCCGGAGAACGTCGCGGCCAGGAAGGCGATCGCGCACTCGTAGGCAGGCTCGGGCCCGATGACCCGCGAGCCGAGGGTCAGGATGTTCATGTCGTCGTGCTCGACCCCCTGATGGGCGGAATAGGTGTCGTGACAGACGGCGGCTCGAACGCCGCGGATCTTGTTGGCCGCGATCGACGCGCCGACGCCCGAGCCGCAGATCAGGATGCCACGATCGGCGGCGCCATCGCGGATCGCGAGCCCCAGCGCTCGCGCGAAATCCGGGTAGTCGTCGCTAGGGTCGCTGCCGTCGCCGCCCAGGTCGATGAGCTCGTGGCCCAGGCCGGCCCCGGCGAGGCGGCGCAGCAGCTCGGCCTTGAGCGTCGCTCCGGCATGGTCAGCTGAAAACGCCACTCGCACGCCGTCCCTCAGCTGTGGCCGGGGTCCGAGCCGGAGGTCCGATCGACCCCGGACTCCCCGGGCGCCAGGCTCGGATGGTGCGCCGCGCCGGCGTGGAGCGTCGGGATCCGACCTCGAAGGCCGTCGCGGACCACGCGGCGCGCCACGTCGGCCACCCGCTCGACCGTGAAACCGAGCTCGGCGAAGATCGTCCCGGCGGGGGCAGAGGCGCCGAAGTGATCGATGCCGATGATGGCGCCTTCGTCGCCGGCATAGCGCTCCCATCCGAGCGACGCGCCGGCCTCGATCGTGACCCGTCGCCGAACGCTCGGCGGGATGACCGAATCGCGGTAGGCGGCGTCCTGCTGCTCGAACAGCTCCCAGCACGGCAGCGAGACGACCCCCGCCGCGATGCCGTCGGCTTCGAGCTGGTCCGCCGCGCCCGCGGCCAGATGGAGCTCCGACCCGGTCGCGATCAGGATCAGATCCGCGGGGCCGTGCCGCTCCGCCTGCCGCAGGACGTAGCCGCCGCGGCGCACGCCCTCGGGTGCGAGCTCGGCGGTGCCCTCCAGGACCGGCAGCTTCTGGCGGGTCAGCGACAGCGCCACCGGGCCGCCGTGCCGCTCCAGCGCGACGGCCCACGCCGCAACGGTTTCGTTCGCATCGCCGGGCCGGACGAACCACAGGTTGGGCATCGCGCGCAGGGCCGCGTACTGCTCGATCGGCTGGTGCGTCGGGCCGTCCTCGCCGAGGCCGACGGAATCGTGCGTCCAGACATAGATCGCGTGCAGCCCGGACAGCGCCGCAAGGCGCACCGAGCCACGCATGTAGTCGCTGAAGTTGAGGAACGTCCCCACGTATGGGATGAACCCGCCGTGGTAGGCGATGCCGTTGGCCGCACCGCCCATCGCATGCTCGCGCACCCCGAAACGCAGATTTCGGCCCGGGGTATCGGCGGTGAAGTCTCCGCCGCCCTTGACATCGGTGAGGTTCGATTCGGACAGGTCCGCGGCGCCGCCGAAGAGCTCCGGCACCGGCTCGGCCAGCGCCGCGATGGCCTGCTGGCTCGCCTGCCTCGTCGCCAGCTCCTCGCCGGGGCCGTAGCTCGGCAGCCCGCCCAGCGCGGTGGGCCGCAGCACGCCGGCGATCCGGCGACGAAGCTCCGCCGCGTCGGCGGGAAAGGCCTCGCCGTAGCCGGCCAGCCGGCCCTCCCACTCCCGGACCAGGCCCTCCCCGGTGGGGATCGCCTCGCGCATGCTCTCGAGGACCTCGCCCGGGACGAAGAAGTGGGCGTCCGGATCCCAGCCGTAGAACTGCTTGGCGAGGCGCACCTCGTCCTCACCGAGGGGGCTGCCATGCGCCTTCTGGGTGTCCTGCCGGTTCGGCGCGCCGTAGCCGATATGCGTTCGAACCGCGATCAACGAGGGCCGGTCGTCCTCGATGGCGCGGTCGATGGCGGCGTGGATGGCGTCGAGGTCGTTGCCGTCGTCGACCCGCGCCACGCCCCACTGATAGGCCCGGAAGCGAGCCAGAACGTCTTCGGACCACGCCATCACGGTCGGCCCGTCGAGCTGGATGTGGTTGTCGTCGTACAGCACAAGCAGCTTGCCGAGCCGCAGGTGACCGGCCAGGCTGGCGGCCTCGGCGGAGAGCCCTTCCTGGAGGTCGCCGTCGGAAGCGAGGACGAAGGTCCGGTGGTCGACGATGGCCTGCCCGGGTCGATTGAACTCGTAGGCCAGGCGCCGTTCGGCGATCGCCATCCCGACCGCATTGGCGAAGCCCTGGCCGAGGGGGCCGGTCGTGGCCTCGACGCCCGGAGCGACGCCGTACTCGGGGTGGCCCGGCGTCCGAGAGCCCCACTGGCGGAAGGCCTTGAGGTCGTCGAGGGTCAGGCCATAGCCGGTGAGGTAGAGGAGCGAGTAGAGCAGCATCGAGGCGTGCCCGGCCGAGAGCACGAAGCGGTCTCGATCCGGCCAGTCGGGCTGGCTGGGGGCGTGGCGCAGGAAGCGGGTCCAGAGCACGAAGGCCATCGGCGCGGCACCCATCGGGGCACCGGGATGACCGGAGTTGGCTTTCTGGACGGCGTCCATCGACAGCGTCCGAATAGTGTTGATCGCGAGGGTTTCGAGCTCCGGTGCGATCGCGCGGCTCGGTCGAGCCGAGACTCCCACTGCGCACTCCCTCTGACGGCGCGGCTGGCGGCGACGAGCCCGCCCGGTTCGGGCAGCCGGTGAAGCGTACCAACGCGCAGCACCGCGGGCGTTACGGCCCACCAGCGCCGGTACCATCAGGGACGTGGCGGTTCCAGGCCCTCCCCGCGTGCTCGTCATCGGCGATCTCGTGCTCGACGTCGTCCTGACGGCCACGATGGACATCCGGAGCGGCACCGACGTCCCAGGCCGGGTCCAGATCCGGCAGGGTGGCTCGGCCGCGAACGCGGCCCGCTGGCTCGCCCGGCTGGGCGTTCGCACCCAGCTCGTCTGCGCTGTGGGTCGCGACGGTGCAGGTCGCTCGCTGGTCGATCAGCTGCGACGCGACGGTGTCGTCGTACGGGCCAGCCGGGTCGCGGGCCAGCGAACGGGCAGGATAGGGGTCCTGGTCGTGCCCAGTGGCGAGCGATCGTTCGTCGCCGACCGCCGGGCCGCCGACGCACTCCGACCCGAGGACCTCCGCAGCGACTGGTTCGAGGGCCTCGACCTGGTCCACCTGCCGGCGTATTCGCTGCTCGGCGAGCCCCTCGGGCAAGCGGGTCGGCGGGCAGTCGAGCTGGCCCGTGCCCACGGCGCCTTGGTCTCTGTCGACCTTGCGTCGATCGGGCCGCTGCTCGCCGGTGGCCGGCGTGCCGCCCGGCAGCTCGTGGCCTCGATCCGGCCCGATGTCCTGTTCGCCACCGAGCGCGAGGCGGAGGGGCTGCTGGGCCGGCCGGCGACCGACGCGGCCTTCGAGCACAGCTCGCTGGTGATCCTGAAGCGCGGCAGCCATGGCGCGACCGTCGTCGCCCATGCCGGCGACGCTCCGGCGCTGCGATTCGACGTCGCGACACCGGCCGTCCTGACCGCCGACACGACCGGCGCCGGGGATGCCTTCGACGCCGGCTTCCTCGCCCGCTGGCTCGGGGCTCCGGACGCCGCCCGGCTGAAGGCAGACACACTGCACCGCGCGACCCTGGCCGGTCATCGAGCCGCGGCCCGCCACCTGGCAGGGCCACGGCCGGAGCTGCCGGCCGGATGATGGGCTTCGGCGGATGATGGGCCTCGCCGGCCGCCTCGACATTGCGCCGGATGTCGCCCAGGCGCTGGCACGGCAGGTACCCGTGGTCGCCCTCGAGTCGACCCTCATCAGCCACGGCCTGCCCTACCCGGCGAACCTCGAGGTCGCC
>DASQFM010000261.1:0-12425 GCA_035633135.1 Candidatus Eiseniibacteriota bacterium | reverse complement strand
CTCTCGTCCGCCCCGGCGACCCGGCGGCTCATCGCCCACCGGGCGCCTTCGCGCCAGCATCGGCGAGGTGCCGAGGGACCGAGTCGAGGGCCATGAAATAGCCCTTCGGGCCATGCCCGACGATCGACTCGACCGCGATGTCGGCCAGGTAGTTCACCTTGCGGAACGCTTCGCGCTTCGCCGGATCGGTCAGGTGGACCTCGATGAACGGCCGGCCGATCGCCAGCAGCGCGTCGCGCAACGACACCGACGTGTGGGTCAGCCCGCCCGCGTTGACGATCGCGATATCGAAGTCGCGCTCGTGCACCCGATCGATCAGGGCGCCCTCGTGGTTCGACTGGAAGAACGACATGTCCAGGCCGAGCTCGTCCGCGTGGCGGGACACCGCGGCGTGGAGCTCCCGGAGCGTCTGGTGGCCGTAGATCTCGGGCTCGCGCTCCCCGAGCAGGTTGAGGTTCGGCCCCTCCAGGACCAGAACGCGGGTCACGAGCGCGCCCCGGCCGCGTCCAGCGTGGCGCCGGCCGTTCGGCCGCCCAGCACGTCGGCGGCGACGGACGCCACCAGCTCGTCGGGCACCCCCTCGTCGACCTGGTAGCCGCTCCCGGTCGGCAGGACCCAGCGAAGGTTGCCGCCGGCATGTTTCTTGTCGCCGGCGAGGGCATCGAGCACGAGCGCGGGCGAGTAGGGGAGCGACCCTCGCCCGAGCTCCAATCGATCGAGCAGGGCCTCGATCCGGGCAACGCGAGCGGCCGGCGTCACCCCCCGCGCGAGTCCGATCCGGCACGCGGCACGCAGCCCATAGGCGACGGCTTCGCCGTGCCGCAGCTCCGTGAAGCCAGCCGCGGCCTCGATGGCGTGGCCCAGGGAGTGGCCGAGGTTGAGGGCAATTCGGCCGGCGGCCTCGCGCTCGTCAGCGGTCACCACCTCGATCTTCGCCCAGGCGGCCCGTTCGACGAGCTCCGCGAGCGCCCCGGATTCGACGGCCTGCGGGTCGCCCGCAGCGATCGCGGGACCCCATTCCTCGAGGAGCTCGAACAGGCGCTCGTCGCCGAGCGCGGCCATCTTGGCCGCCTCGGCGAGACCGGCCCGACGCTCCCGCTCCGGAAGGCTGCCGAGCAGCGCGATGTCGATGACGATCGCCGCCGGCTGGTGGAAGGCGCCAACGAGATTCTTGCCTTCCGGCAGGTCCACGCCGGTCTTGCCGCCGAGCGACGAATCGATCTGGGCAACCAGGGTCGTGGGCACCTGGATCAGCGGGACGCCGCGCAGGTAGATCGCGGCTACGAAGCCGGCCGTGTCGCCGACGGCGCCGCCGCCGATTGCGACGAGGGGCTCACCGCGCTCCACGCGCCAACGCGAAAGCTGACTGGCGGCATCCTCCACGACCGCCATGCGCTTGGCGTCCTCGCCCGACGGGAGGAGCAGGTGCTCGACCGGCCAACCCTCGGCCGTGAGCGCCGCTGCCAACGATGCGCCGGCGGCCGACCACGCTCCAGACTCGGAGATGAGGATCGCGCGCCGCGCGGACAGGCTTCGAAGGGCCGTCGCGAGCTCCGGCGCCGCGATCCCCTCGCCGATGACAACGGCCCCGCCCGGCGTCGACGCGCGCAAGAGAACCGTGCCCGTGTCCGTGGCGGCGTTCTGCACCTCGGCGGCAACAAGACCGAGAACAGCCTCGGGTTCGGCGACGCCGTTGACCCGGCGGCTCGGGGCATAGAACCGCGCTCGCGCCGCGGCCAGCTGCCGGAGCGCGCCCACGGGATCCCGGCCGGCAACGAGCGGGCGCACCCGCGGACTCCGGCGCAGCCGCTGGGCGAGGACCTCGGGGCGGACGTCGAGCCAGATCGGCAGGCGCCCGCGATACAGCCGCCAACGGTTGCGCGGGTCGACAACGGCACCGCCACCGGGTGCGATCACTCGTCCCAGCTCCGGCCCGCGATCCGGCGGTCCGAGCGCTTCGATCGCCGCTCGCTCGCGGGCCCGGAACCCGGTCTCGCCCTCGACCGCGAAGATATCGGCCACGGGCATGCCGGCCGCCGCTTCGATGTCCGCGTCGAGGTCGACGAATCGCGCCCCATGCCGGCCGGCCAGGCGCCGCCCGATGGCGCTCTTGCCGCTACCCGGGAGTCCGACGATGACGGCGTCCATGGCTGATCGCGGCCCGGTCAGTCGTCGCCGCCGGAGCCGAACACGCCGTCGCCGTTCTGGGCGGCGCCAGGCGATCCCACGGGCACGGGCGTGGCTGTGTCTGGCTCGGCGGTCGTCGCCGCACCCGCGACCCGACGCCTCGTGCCGACGGTCGGTGGCGGGAGCGGTTTCGATAGCCGGTCGCGGAGGCGGGCCATCGACTCGCGGACCTCGTCCATCGAATCGCCGCCGGTCTTCTCGAGGACGGCTCGCGCGAGGGTCAGGAGGACCATCGCCTCACCGACCACGCCGGCCGCCGGGACGACGCTGATGTCGCTGCGCTCGTAGTGCGCCTTCTCGACCGGCTCGCCGGTGATGAGGTCGGCCGACGGCAACGGTCGCGCCAGCGTGGAGATCGGCTTGACCGCCCCCCGGACGACGATCGGCTCGCCATTGGACACGCCGGCGGTCAGCCCGCCGGCGTTGTTCGATCGGTGGATCCACTGCCCGGCCTCGCCGCGGCCCTCGATCACGTCATGCACGGTCGAGCCGAAGCGGCGGGTTTGCTCGAAGCCGAGTCCGAACTCGACGCCCTTGACGATGTTGATGCTCATGACCGCCGCGGCCAGCTGGCCATCGAGGCGGCGATCCCAGTGGACGTACGAGCCCAGCCCGATCGGCACGCCCCGGGCCACGACCTCGAAGACGCCGCCGACGGTGTCGCCGTTCGAGCGAGCCTCGTCGATCCGGGCGATCATCCGCGCCTCGGCGTCCGGATCGGGGCAGCGCAACGGCGACGCCTCGGTCTCCTCGCGCGATCGCGAGGCGTTGGCCGGATCCAGGGCGACGCCGCCGACCTCGGCGGTGAACGACCAGACCTCGATGCCGAGCTCCGCCAGGAAGCGTCGAGCGACGCCGGCCGCGGCGACCCGCGCCGCCGTCTCCCTGGCCGACGCTCGCTCGAGCACGTTGCGGACGTCGCTGTGGCCGTACTTCAGCGCGCCGGCCAGATCCGCGTGGCCGGGCCGCACGCGCGTGACCGGGGTCGAGCGCTTGTCGCCGGCGGCAACGGCCTCGGCCATCGCCGCGGCCTCCTCGTCGGTCAGCGGCTCGACCTGCATCACCTTCGTCCAGTTCTCGAAGTCTCGGTTCCGGACGAGCAGGAGGATCGGGGAGCCGAGGGTTCGGCCGTGGCGGACCCCGGCGACGATCTCCGCCCGGTCGGTCTCGATGGCCTGGCGGGCGCCGCGGCCGTAGCCCCGCTGCCGTCGCGCCAGGTCGATCACGAGGTCGTCGGCGGTCAGCTCCAGCCCGGCGGGGACGCCCTCGATGGTCACCCCGAGGGTCGGACCGTGCGACTCGCCGGCGGTCAGGAATCGGAACGCTGCCATCGCCGGAGTCCGTCGCCGTTCGGGTCGTCTCGCTCGGCCGTCAGCCGGCGCGAGCGGGAGTCGCCTCGTCGTCGGTCGCGGCGGGGCTGGCCTCGTCGCCGGCGGGATCGAGGGCGGCCCCGTCGCCGGCTTCGGCGGGAGCCGAAACCGCGACGGCTGGAGCGGCAACGGCGTCGGCCACCTCGGGCGCCGCGGCGCGAGCCGGCTCGTCACCGGCCGGCTCACCCTCCGCGGACCGCAATCCTCCGGCCCGCGCCTCGGCCAGGGCCGTGGCCATGATCTCGAGCGGCGGCTCCTGGCCCGTCCACAGGCGGAACGCGGCGGCACCCTGGTGGAGCAGCATCGTCTCGCCGTTGCGCACGCTGCAGCCGGCCGCCTCCGCTTCGCGCAGGAAGCGTGTCCGGTCGTAGATGAGATCGAGGACCAGCAGGTCGGCGGGCAGGATGTCGCCCGGGATCGGCGTCTCGTCCGACGTCAGGCCGATCGACGTCGCGTTGATCAGGACCTTCGTCTTGGCCAGCTCCGATTCGATGATCGACTCGTGCCACGGCATCGCCCGCAGCTCCATGTGGGCGGCGCTCCGGGCGAAGTGGCGAACGAGGCCTTCGGCACGGTGGAGGTGACGGTTGAACACGACGATCCGCAGGAAGCCTTCGCGGATGAGGCCGTAAACCACAGCGCGCGCGCCACCGCCGGCCCCGAGGACGACCGCCTGGCGAGGCATCTTCTGGCGCCCGACGAGCTGGTCGAGGGCGGCCGCAAAGCCCGGGACGTCGGTGTTGTGGCCGACGAGCCGGCGACCCTCGCGGGTCAGCGTGTTCACGGCGCCCGTCGCCTGGGCGTCCTCGGTGAGCCGGTCGATCATCGGCACGACCCGCTCCTTGTGCGGGATCGTGATGTTGGCGCCCAGGAAATCGTCGCCCCGGATCTCGGTGACGGCGTCGGCGAGCTGGATCGGGGCGCGGTCCCACAGCTCGTACGCGGCGGCGACGCCCGTGGCGTCGAAGGCTGCCTGCTGCATCGCCCCGGACAGGGAGTGGGCGACGGGATGGCCGATGAGGACGACGCGTTTGGTCATGACCTGAGCCCTTCGAGCGCGGTGAAGAAGCCTGGATAGGAGATTGCTGCGCTGCGAGCCCCGTCGACCGTCGTCGTGCCGCCGGCGATGAGGCCGGCGACGGCAAAGGTCATCGCCAATCGATGGTCGCCAAGGCTGTCGGTCGAGGCGCCGCCCAGGCGAGTCGGGCCATCGATCGTGAGGTCGTCACCGTCCAGCTCGATCCGGGCACCCAGCGCGCCGAGGCCGCGCGCAATCCCGGCCAGCCGATCGGACTCCTTGTGGCGAAGCTCGCCCGCGCCGCGGACGGTCGTCCGGCCGGCGGCCTGCGTCGCGGCGAGGCACAGGATCGGCAGCTCATCGATCGCCGCGGCCACCTCGGCGGGCCCGAGGTCGATCGCTCGGAGCGACGACGATCGTACGACCAGATCGGCGATCGGCTCACCAGCCTCGGCGTCGCCGGCGAGGTCGGCAGCGGAGCCCGCGCCAACGATGGTCGGTGCGCTCGGGCGCTCCTCGATGTCGGCGCCCATGGCCCGCAACAGGTCGATCACCGCGCGGCGGGTCGGGTTGACGCCGACGCCACGGATGGTGAGCTCCGCGTCTGGGTGGGTCGCCGCGGCGACGAGCCAGAAGGCGGCCGCCGACACGTCGCCGGGAACCCGCTCATCGACTGCCTGCACGGCCGCGCCTCCCTCGATCTCGATCCGCCGTCCGCCGCCTTGCTGGGCCTCGGAACGGACCGTCACGCCGCGGGCGCGAAGCATCCGCTCGGTGTGGTCGCGCGTCGCGACCGGCTCCAGGACTCGCGTCGTGCCGTTGGCCCGGAGCCCGGCGAGGAGGATCGCCGACTTGACCTGTGCCGATGGCACCGCGACCGCCCAGTCCACCGCGGTCAGTGGGTTGCGGCCAACGACGGTCAGCGGCGGAAGGGAGTCCTGCTGGCGGGCCTCGAGCGCCGCGCCCATCGAGCGCAACGGCTCGATGATACGAGCGACCGGACGGCGTCGCAATGAGGCATCCCCGTCGAGGACGGTGCGCATCGGCTGGCCGGCGACGATGCCGGCGAAGAGCCGCAGCGTCGTGCCCGAGTTGCCGCAATCGAGGACCCCGGAGGGCTCGCTGAGGGCATCGATTCCCGGTGAGATCACCCGGTAGTCCACCGTGCCGGGCCCGTCGGCGTCGGTCCCTGAAGCCGGTCCAGCTCCCAGCGCTCGGTCCACCTCGACCGTAGCGCCCAGGGCGGACACGATCCCGGCGCTCGATCGAACGTCCGCCCCGTCCCCGGCGCCCCGGATCCGGGACTCGCCGCGGGCCAGGAGCGCGAGCATCAGGGCCCGATGGCTGATCGACTTGTCACCCGGCAGCCACAGCTCGCCCCGAAGCCGCACCGCCGGCGTGACAACGACGACGTCGGCCACGGCGCGACTGCCTGATCCAGCGACGAGCGCGGGCACCGGCTCAGTGCCTCGAGAGCGCGTCGCCGGCACCGGCCGAGGCTCGGGTCTGCGGCGCGTCGTGGAGGTTCCGGACGTGGTCGTGGATGGGCCCGAGGGCGGCCATCAGACTGGCGAAGGCGGGCAGGTCGAGCTGCTGCTCGGGGTCCGACAGCGCCTCCTCCGGATTCGGATGGACCTCGACCATGACGCCGTCGGCGCCGACTGCGACGCCGCCGATGGCGAGCGGGCGGACGAGCCAGTGGACGCCGGTGGCGTGGCTCGGGTCCACGACCACGGGCAGGTGGGTCAGGTGGTGCAGCAGCGGCACCGCGGCCAGATCCATGGTGTTGCGGGTGTAGGTCTCGAATGTCCGGATCCCCCGCTCGCACAGGATCACGTTCGGGTTGCCGGCCGCGACGACGTACTCGGCAGCCATCAGCAGCTCCTCAATGGTCGCCCCGAAGCCGCGCTTGATCATCACCGGCCGGGCGACCCGACCGGCGGCGTTGAGCAGCGAGTAGTTCTGCATGTTCCGGGCACCGATCTGCAGGATGTCGGCGTACTCGGCGACGATGTCGACCTGGTTGGGCTCCATCACCTCGGTGATGACCGGCAGGCCGGTGCGATCGCGCGCTTCGGCGAGATAGCGCAGCGCCTCGACGCCGAGGCCCTGGAAGCTGTACGGCGAAGTCCGGGGTTTGAACGCGCCGCCGCGAAGGACCGTCGCGCCCGCCGCGCCCACGGCATCGGCCGTCTCGAACAGCATGTCGCGGCCCTCGACCGAGCACGGTCCGGCCATGACCGTCAAGGAACCGTCGCCGATCGTCGCGTCCAGCACCCGGATCACCGTGTCCTCGGGGCGGAACTCGCGCGAGGTGAGCTTGAACGGCCGTGAGATGGGGGTGACCGTCTCGACCGCCGCCATCACCGCGAGGCCCCGCATCAGCTCCGACTTGCGCGGCGCCACGTCACCGACGACCGCGATCACCGTCCGCTCGGCCCCGACGTGGTCGTACGGCGTCAGGCCCTCGGCCAGGATGCGGCTCTTCACGGCCAGCACCTCGGCCTCCGTCGCGGAGCGGTTCATGACGACGAACATCGACGTCCTTCCTGGGGTCGGCCGGGGAAACAAAAAAGCAGAGGTCTGCGCCTCTGCTCCGCCCGGCACGACGTGGGTCCCGGTCTAGCGACCGGAAACGATCATGCCGGGCTCAGAAACCGATACGGGGCGTTCATGGGCGTGGCGCGACGGTAGCCGAGCCTCGATCCGAAGTCAACCGGCGGCGCCCCCGGGCCGGGTCGGGCTCTGTGATAGCCTGACCGCCGCCGCGACACGGAGAGGTCGCATAGCGGTCTAGTGCGGCGGTTTGCTAAACCGTTGAGTGGGGTAACCTGCTCCGAGGGTTCGAATCCCTCCCTCTCCGCCAGATCCTCGGGCCAATGGCGTCGCGGAGCTTCGCCCTGGACCTTGGAGAGCGGAAGCGGACTCGGTGGCGGAGGTTGCCGGCGCCGGGTTCAATAAGCGCCCGTAGCTCAGCGGATAGAGCGTCAGGTTGCGGACCTGAAGGTCGTGGGTTCGAGTCCCGCCGGGCGCGCCACTCCCGGTCGCCATGGGCGGCCATCCGTGCGTTGTCGGCTGCGCTCGCTCGCTCACGCACGTTTGCGTGCGCTCGCGACCGTGCTCGCCTCCGCCTTCGGCTGACCCACCCCTGGCGACCGGGCATTCCAACGCCACTCCCGCAGAGCAATTTCGCCGCGCCAGTGAACGTTTCGGCGCGCCCGTTGCCCATTGGTCACAGATCCCGGCGCCGTACGGCAGGTGACCCCGCCGCGGCCCTGGGACGGAGGACCAATGCGTCACCCCATCCGTGTCACGGCCCTGATCGCGGCCGCCATCCTGCTGGCCGCCTGCAGCGCCGGCCCCGCGGCAACCACCGCGCCGAGCGCCACAGCCGCGGCGAGCGGCGTGACCAGCCTGCCCTTCGCCGATGAGATGTGCGGTGGCTCGCAGTCCAGCCCGTGCAAGGCCGGCACCTACCAGACCCGCCAGTTCAAGCCTGCCTTCAGCTTCACCGTTCACGACGGCTGGCGCATCGCCCGGCTGACCCGGACGTTCGTCGGTGCCGGCGAAACGGCGATCGGGATCCCGCTGAGCCCCGGCACCGGCGAGATCGTCGTCACCGTTCCGAGCTCGATCGAGCCGCCTGCTCCCGGCGACGCCGGGGCGAATGTCCCGGCCGACCTGGTGGCGTGGCTTGCGTCGAACAAGAACTTCACCCTCGGCGCGGCGGAGGCCGTGACGATCGGCGGCGCTGCGGGCCAGCAGCTCGAGGGGACGGTGGCGGCCGACGCCAAGGTCGATGCGCAGGATGCCGGCGGGTACCGCCTCAGCGACTACCTGCTCTTCAAGCCCGGCCAGCACGTCCGGCTGGCCGTGCTGGAGATCGGCGGCGCCCAGGTCGTGGTCGCGACGGTTGCGGCGGCGGCGGACTGGGACGCCTTCGTGAAGGTGGCGGACCCCGTGATCGCCTCGATCACCTGGCTGCCCTGACGAGGCGGGGGACGAACTGCGTCGGGCTAGGCTGCCGTCATGGCGACGCAGCGAGAGCTGGTGGAACGGGCGGGCGGGGGCGACGCGATGGCGTTCGACGCGCTCGCCCGAACCGCCATCGACCGCATGTACGCCATCGCCCACCGCGTGCTGCGGGATCCGCATCTCGCCGAAGACGCCGTCCAGCAGGCGCTCTGGAGCGCCTGGCGTGACCTGCCGAACCTGCGCGAGCCCGATCGCTTCGACGCGTGGCTCCGGCGGCTCCTCGTCCGGTGCTGCTACGAGGAGGCGAGACGGCAGCGCCGGAGCCCGACCGTGACGCTCCTCTCGTTCGATGCACCGCCCACGCCCGACACGACATCAGGGGTCGCCGACCGGGACGCGCTCGATCGAGCGTTCCGGAGGCTCGGCCCCGAGCATCGGATCGTCGTCGTCCTCCACCACTACGAGGGGATTCCCTTGGTTGAGATCGCGGAGACCCTCGGGATCCCGGTCGGGACGGCGCGCTCGCGGCTCCATTACGCGCTGAAGCGGCTGCGCGACGCCCTCGAGGCCGATGCGAGTGGCGGACGCGTCGAGGAGCGAACCGCATGACCGGCCGGCAGCAGACCCCCGAGGCCGAGCTCGACCGGCGGATCGAGTTCTGGCTCGACGAGGGCCCGGACCGCGCGCCCGACGCCTTGCTGGCGTCCACCCTTGCGCCCATCCCGGTGATGGCCCAGCGCCGCCGCTCGCTGGTTGCGCTCGGTCGCCTGACCGTCCGTGTCGAGGCGCTGGCCCGCCTCGCGGTCGCCGCCGCACTGGTCATCGCCGTGGCTGGGATCGCCGGGTTCGCGGTGCGCGGCGGACCCTCGGGCGCCGGCCCCACGTCTTCGGCCTCACCCTCGCCGACCGCCGCCCAGTCCCCGCTTCCGTTGCCCAGCGGCGTGTCGTTCACGAACGCCGGTCCACTCGGGGTTGGGACGGGCCGGGAAGCCGGCAAGGCCGGCACGTACCAGACGCTGATCTTCCGCCCTGTTGTCCGGTTCACGGTCCCGGCCGGGTGGAGCGTCAACAACATCGTCAACACGTTCGTCGGCGGCGGTGAGGAGCTGGCCGGGATCCCGATCGGAAATGGCGATGGCGTGATCGTCGTGACCGCCCCGACGACGGTCGACCCACCCGCGCCGGGCGATCCCGGGTCACCGGTGCCGGCGGACCTCCTGGCGTGGCTGGCGACCGACACCCAGCTGACCCTGACCAGCGGACCGACGCCGGTGACGATCGGCGGGATTGGCGGCAACGAGATCGAAGGCTCGCTCGCCGCGACGGCCCGACTCGATCCCGTCGATGGCTTCTACCGACCGGTCGACTGGCTGCCACTCCTGCCCCGCCATCACCTCCGGATCGCGGTAGTGCAGGTCGGTGGCCAGCAGGTGCTCGTCGCCACGGTCGCGAACGCCGATGTCTTCGAGACCTTCCGCGTCGAGGCCGACGCCGTGATCGGCTCCTTCGAGTTCCCCGATTTCCAGGGTCCCGGCGCCAGCCCGTAGAGCTCCAGTCGGCGGGGTGCGCCGGCGTCGACCTCTCGGAGCGGCGCGTACGATTCCGGTCGAACAGTCGAGAGGGAGGTCGCCGGTGCGAGTCGGGTTCATCGGGCTGGGGACGATGGGTGGCGCCATGGCCGCCAACGTCGCCCGGGCGGGCTTCGAGGTCAGGGCCTGGAACCGGACCGCCGGCCGCGGTGCGGAGCTGGGCGGCGTGGGCATCGTGCTCGGCGAGAGCCCGGCTGCCGTGGCGGAGGCGAGCGAGATCGTCGTCACCGTCGTCTCCGACACGCCCGATGTGGAGGCGGTCCTGTTCGGGCCCTCGGGCGTTGCCGAGGGTGCGCCTGCGGGCACCGTCGTGATCGACATGTCGACGATCTCCCCGTCGGCGACCCGTGACTTTGCGGCCGGCCTCGCCGAACGGGGGATCGCGATGCTGGACGCCCCGGTCTCCGGCGGCAGCGAGGGTGCGAAGAAGGGCACCCTGTCGATCTTCGTCGGCGGCGACGCCGCCGACCTGGAGCGCGCCCGACCGGTCCTCGCTGCGATGGGCACGACCATCACCCATGTCGGCCCGGTCGGCTCAGGCCAGGCGGCCAAGGCGGTCAACCAGGTGATTCTCGCGGGCACATACCTCGGCGTGGCCGAGGGGATCGTGCTGGCCCTCAAGGCCGGCCTCGACGTCGAGCAGCTTGTGGCCGCGCTGTCGGGCGGCGCCGCGCAGAGCTGGGTCCTGGCCAACCGCAGCGGCCGGATGCTGGCGAACGACTACCCGCTCGGGTTCAAGGTGTCCCTCCACCGCAAGGACCTCGGGATCGCCCTGCAGCTGGCGCGCGAGACGGCGACCACGCTGCCGGTCAGCGCGCTGTGCGAACAGCTCGAGATCGGGCTCATCGGACGGGGCCACGGCGACGACGACATGTCGGCCGTCGCGCGGACCATCCGCGAGCTCTCGGGGCTCGAGGCCTAGGGTGGACAGCCTGGGGCCCGCTGTGGCGACGGGTGCCGCTCAGCCAGCCGGCCACTCAGAGGATCAGCGGAGGCCCGCCAGCAGGAGCGGCGAGCCGATCCGACCGTCATATCGCGGCCGGAAGCGCTCGGTGTTGTAGAGCTCCTCGATGTCCACCCGCCGCGGTCGGGCGCCCGCCGCCGGCAGATTGGTCTCGGCGTACTTGCCGTCGCGGATCGCCACCATCCGCCCGAACCGATCGTCCGCGACGAGGTCCATCGCGACGTTGGCGAAGGTCGACGCCACGATCTGGTCCAGCGCATCGGGCTGGCCGCTGCGGAGGTCGTAGGTGAGCTCGATCGCCAGCGACTCGATGCCCGTCCTGGCCTGCAGCTCGAACGCCAGCGCCTCGCCGACGTTGGCCTTGCGCCGGTGGCCGAAGGCGTCCGGTTCGCCGAGGTCTGCAACCTGGGCGCCCTGCCAGATCGCGCCCTCGGCGGTCACCACGATGGCGTAGTGGCTGAGGCTCAGGCGGTGGTCCTCGGCCATGATCTCGGCCAGCGCGTCGAGGTCGTAGGGCGCCTCCGGCAGCACGCACCGGGCCGAGGTCACGTACGCCGCGAACAGCGCCGAGAAGCCGGCATCCCGTCCGAAGATCCGGAACACCCCGATCCGCTCATGGCTCCCGAGGGTCGTCCGCTGGCGGTCGATCAGCTCCTTGGCCCGGGTCATGGCCGACGAGAAGCCGATGCAGTACTCGGTTCCCGGGACATCGTTGTCCATCGTCTTGGGGATCGCGACCAGCGGCACCCCGCGATCGACCAGGATCCTCGAGAACGACAGGGTGTCGTCGCCACCGATGGTGAGCAGGACGTCGATCCCGAGCGCCGCGAGATGGTCGAGGACGATCGACGTCAGGTCGTAGGTCCCGTCCTCGCCCCGGAATGCCTCGGCGGCGTCGGGCTCGAGCCACGGCGGCAGCTGGCTCGGCTTCATCCGGGCCGGATTCGTCCGCGAGGTGTGCAGCACGGTGCCGCCCGTCCGATCGATCGTCCGGGTGTTCCGTCGGTCGAGCGGGCGGATGTAGTCGGGATCGAGCTCGGGGCCGGGCTGGACGTGGGTCAGCCCTTCCCAGCCGCGACGGATGCCGATGACCTCCATCCCGAGCTCGGTCGCCCGGTAGGTCACGCTCTTGATGACGGAGTTGAGGCCCGGGACGTCGCCGCCGCCGGTCAGGATTCCGATGCGCTTCGCTGACATCGGGGCGAATGGTAGCGAGCGGAAGGCCGATCCCGGGCGGGTATGATCGCCGCCACATGAACTACGAGCTGTACATGGGCGAGGCGATGGCGGAGGCCCGGGCGGCGGTGGCCCGAGGGCAGCGG
>DASQFM010000260.1:0-5906 GCA_035633135.1 Candidatus Eiseniibacteriota bacterium | reverse complement strand
TGACGTGACGGCGAACCAGGAGCCCATCGAGACGACGGCCGAAACAACGGGCGAGCGAATCGAGCGCGAAGCGGAGGCCCCCGGCGAGCGCCTGCGTCGCAATCCCGGGATCGCCGGCGCCGCCGATTCCGCGTCACGGGCGTGGGGCGTGATCGTGCTTGCGGTCGGGCTGTGGTTCTTCGCCGACGTCACCCTCGGCCTGACCATGCCTGGATTGGCGTGGCGCGAGCTGTGGCCGCTGGCGTTGATCGTCATCGGGCTGTTCGTGGTCGTGCGAGGCCTGGCCCGCCGAACATGAATCGCGACGCGGTAGCGGCGCCGGATCCCGCGGACGAGACGGCCGACGACCGGCTCTCCCTGGCCGACTGGCGGCGAAGGGTCGCCGACTTGTACAGCGAGGTCCGAGCGATGGCCGTCGCGGATCCGGAATCTGCCTGGCGGCGATGGCGCGAGATTCGCGAGTGGCTCTTCCGTGAGCATCCGCAGTCGCCGGTGCCGGCAGCGGAGCGCTCGACCTTCGAGGAGCACCACTGGCCCTACGACCCCGGGCTTCGGTTTGAGCTGCGCGTGATCGAGGACGAGGGCGAAGACGCGGCGTCGGATGCCCGAGGTGCGCTGCCTGCGGCGAGCCCGCCTGGGGGCGGCCCCGGGATCAACTTCGGTGGCGGCCTCGGCACGCTCGTTCTGCCTATCAGCACCGGTGGCGAGCGGTCGTTCAGCCGGATCGGCTGGCTGGAGGTGCCGTTCGCGGCGGGGGCGCGCCGGCTCGGGCTGTACTGGATGGCGGGCTATGCCGGCGGTCTCTTCCTGCCGTTCCGCGACGCCACCAACGGCGATCAGACCTACGGCGCGGGGCGGTACCTGCTCGACGCAGCCAAGAGCGCCGACCTCGGTGGCGACGCGGAGCGGCGGACGCTGATCCTCGATTTCAACTTCTCGTTCCACCCGTCGTGTGCGTTCGACCCGAGATGGTCGTGCCCGCTCTCCCCACCGGAGAACCGGCTCGACCTCCCGGTGGAGGCCGGCGAGCGCCTCCGCTGAGCCCCCGTCGTACCATCGAAGCGATGGACCTTCCCCCGCCGGTGGACCTGACCGACCGTGCCCGGCGGTTCCTCGAACAGCCGCATGTCGTGACCGTCGCGACGGTGGGCCTGGACGGGACGCCGCACCAGACCGTGGCGTGGTACCGGCTCGAGCCCGACGATCGGGTCCTGCTCAATAGCCGGGCACCGCGGCGCTGGCCGGACGAGCTCAAGGCGAACCCCCGTTGCGCGCTGGCGGTGATCGACGAAGCGGATCCCTTGCGCTGGCTTGGCCTCCAGGGCGTCGCCGAGTCGATCGTCGATGACGTCGCGGTCGCCCGCGAGGACATCGTCGCCCTGGCACACCGCTATGACCATGTGATCCCGGCCGACATCGCGATGTACCGAACCCAGGAACGAATCTCGTTCCGGATCCGGATCGTCGCGATCCACGACCACCTGGAGGACTAGCCGCGATGCCTTCCGTGCAATTCGGCGCCCAGCTGTGGTCCCAGGCGGAGTGGCCCGACTTCCGCCAGAGCGCGATCGCGGCCGAGGCCGCCGGGTGGGATTCGATCTGGACATGGGATCACCTCCTCGCGATCTTCGGTCCGTGGGACCAGCCGATCCTGGAAGGCTGGACGACGCTCGCCGGCGTCGCGGCGCTGACGTCGAAGGTCCGCCTCGGGCTGATGGTCGGCGCCAACACGTTCCGGAACCCGGGCCTGACCGCGAAGCTGGCAACGACCCTCGACCACATCTCCGGCGGCCGCGCGATCCTCGGGATCGGTGGTGCCTGGTTCGAGCGGGAGCACGAGGCCTTTGGGATCGAGTTCGGGTCCAGCATTGGACAGCGCCTTGACTGGCTCGACGAGGCGGTCGGGTTGATGCGGCGCCTCCTCGACGGCGAGCGGGTCACCCACGACGGCCCCGCGTACCGCATGGTCGATGCGCTGTGCGAGCCGCGCCCCATCCAGCATCGACTGCCGATCCTGATCGGCGGCAGCGGGCCCCGGAAGACCCTCCGAACCGTGGCGCGCCTCGGGGATGGCTGGAACACCGGCGGCACGATCGAGGAGGTCCGCGAGCGAATCGGCATCCTCGAGGAACACTGCGGCGATGTCGGCCGGGATCCGGCCGAGATCGAGATGACCGTGAGCTTCCCGATCATGATCCGCAACGAAGCCCGCCGAGCAGAGGCCGATTGGGCGGCGCTGATCGCGCGGAACGGGGCCACCGACGCGGGTAGCGTCCCCCACTTGCTCGGATCCCCTGAGCTCGTCGCCGACGGCCTCCGGCCGTACCTGGACCTTGGGTTCCGGACGGTCATCGTCCGAATGCCGGCCCCCTTCGACCGCGAGACGATCGACCGGATCGGCGAGGTGCGCGAGCGCCTCGGCGAGGTCGCCCTGGCGCAGCCGCACGGCTAGGTCGATCGCCGCGCTCGGCGCGGCCCGCCTTCGATGACTGACGAGGCCGACGCTCCAGCCCCGAAGCTGGTCGTCGAGCTGGCCGGCGGCGTCGGCGGCGCGCGGCTGGCCCACGGGCTGCAGGCCCATCTCGGCGACGGCCTGAGCGTGATCGTCAACACCGCCGACGACCTCCAGCGCCACGGCCTCCTCGTGAGCCCCGACCACGACACGGTCATGTACACCCTGGCCGGCATCGATAACCGCGAGTGGGGCTGGGGCATCGCCGGCGAGACCTTCGCCGCCAGCGATATGCTCGAGCGCTATGGCGAGGAGACGTGGTTCCGGCTTGGCGACCGCGACCTGGCCACGCATATCGTCCGAACGCGCCGGATTGGCGAGGGCTCGCGCCTGACAGACATCTGCCGCGACCTCCAGCGCAGCCTCGGCCTGAAAGCCCGCGTCCTGCCGATGTCCGACGATCCGGTTCGGACGCAGGTCCTGACCGACGACGGCTGGCTGGAGTTCCAGGAGTATTTCGTGCAGCGCCACCAGGAGCCGGCCGTGCGCGACGTCCGCTTCCTCGGCGCGGAGGATGCCGAGGCGACGCGCGAGGTCCTCGCCGCGCTCGAAGCGGCCCAGGCGATCGTGCTGGCACCGTCGAACCCGTTCGTCTCCATTCGGCCGATCCTGGCGGTCAACGGGATCGAGGCCGAGCTCCAGACCGCTCGCTCGCGTGGCGCCCCGGTGGTCGCGGTGTCCGGGATCGTCGGCGGCCGGGCCTTGAAGGGCCCCGCGGACAGGATGCTCGTGTCGCTCGGTCACGAGGCCAGCGCGCTGGGCGTTGCCCGCCAGTACACCGGCCTTGCCGACGTCTTCGTGCTCGACACCGTCGACGCCGAGCTCGAGCCGGACATCGCCGCGCTCGGGATGGTGACGGTCGTGACCGACACGGTCATGGCTGACGACGCCGGCCGCGCCCGCCTGGCCGCCGACGTCCTCGCCGCGGCCGCCGCGTGGTCGCCCGGCTAGGATCGGCTCCGTGAACAGCCCCCGCCGTGCCGATTTCTCGCGGACGTGGGCGGTCGTGCCGATCCGGGGGCTCGAGACGGCCAAGACCCGGCTTGGCGGCGACCTCGATCCCGAAGAACGACGCTCGTTGGTGACCGAGCTGCTCCGCCGGACGCTCGTCGCGACGCGCGACGCGAGCACTATCGCCGGGACGGTGGTCGTGACGATGGATCCGGCCGCGGCCGCGATTGCCAACCGCCACCGTGCGATCGGCCTGCTGGAGCGCGTTCCCGGAGGCCTGAATGCCGCCATCGAGGCGGCGCGGTCCGTCGCGATCGCGCGCGGAGCATCCGCCGTCCTCGTGCTGCCTGCGGACCTGCCGGCCGTTTCGGCCGCGGCGCTCGACGAGCTGATCGAGACCGCGCGGGAAGCAGCTACTGCGCGCGAGCAGGTTTCGGCCACCAACGGGGCCGCCGCGAATGGGCTCGTCCTGGTCGTCCCGGACCGCCACGGCGCAGGGACCAATGCCCTGCTGGTCAGTCCGCCCGACGCCGTCGCTCCCCGGTTCGGCGACAGCAGCCGGGCGGCCCATCGAGAAGCGGCCCGGGATGCGGGCATGCGGTACCTGGAGCTCGACGGTCCTCTCTCGCTGGACGTCGACACGCCAGCCGACCTGCTCGTTGCTGAGGCGGCGCTTGGCGGCCCGCTCGATGCGTGATGGCACCAGCGCCGCCGGGCAGACCGACGATGCCTGACGGCGCTGCCCCAACCGCGAGAGTGGAGGTCATGGCCCTTGAGGGCATCCCCGAGATCCGACCCGGCGACGACCTGCCGGCCCTGATCGTCGCGGCGCTCGAAGCCACCGCCGGGGCCTTGCCGGTCCGGGCCGCGGACGTCATCGTCGTGACCCAGAAGATCGTCTCGAAGGCCGAGGGCGCCATCGTCGACCTCGCGACGATCCAGCCGCGGACGGAGGCGATCGCTTTTGCCGAGCGCTGGGATCGCGAGCCCCGCCAGGTCGAGGTCGTCCTCCGGGAGGCTCGCCGGGTCGTGCGGATGGACAACGGTGTCGTGATCACCGAGACGGCCCACGGATTCATCTGCGCCAACGGCGGCATCGACGCGTCAAACGTCGGGCCGGAGTCGGGCTCGATCGTGACGCTCCTGCCGGTCGATCCGGACGCCTCGGCGGCGCGAATCCGCGCCGCCATCTCGGAGCGCTACGGCCTCGACGTACCGGTCATCGTGTCGGACTCCTTCGGGCGGCCCTGGCGGTGGGGCATCGTCGATGTGGCGATCGGCGTGTCAGGCCTGCTCCCACTCGAGGACCTGCGCGGCACGCCGGACCGCGACGGCCGGGTGATGCGCTCGACCGTCCGGGCGGTGGCGGATGAGATCGCGTCGGCCGCTGAGCTGGCGCTCGGGAAGGTCGCGGCCCGCCCCGTGGCCATCGTCCGCGGCGCCTCGTTCGTCCGTGGCGAAGGCTCAATCCGCGACGTCCTCATCCCGCCCGAGTTCGACCTGTTCCGCTGAGGGAGATCGGGTGAAGCTCGGCCTCCAGATCGACTCGTTCACCTATCCCGGCGGCACACCCGCGATCGCCCCGACGCTCGAACGGATCGTCCGGACCGCGGACGAGGTCGGGTTCGACTCGATCTGGGTCATGGATCACCTGTTCCAGATCCGCGGCGTCGGCGCCGCCGAGGAACCGATGCTCGAGGGCTGGACGACACTCGGCTGGATGGCCGCGATCACGAAGCGGGCGCGCCTCGGCCTGATGGTCGGCGGGATCCATTACCGCTATCCCGGCATCTGGGTCAAGGCCGCGAGCGCCCTCGATGTGCTGTCCGGCGGGCGCGCCTGGCTGGGCCTCGGGGCGGCCTGGAACCGCTACGAATCAGAGGGCCTCGGCTTCCCCTTCCCACCGCTCGGCGAGCGGTTCGAGATGCTGGAGGAGACGCTCGCGATCGCCCACGAGATGTTCGCCGGTGAGCGAGGCTCTGAGGCCGCCTTCGAGGGTCGTCACTATCGCGCCACGCGCCTGCTGAACTCCCCGCAATCGATCTCGCGTCCGCGGATCCCGATCATGATCGGCGGTGGCGGCGAGCAGAAGACGCTTCGGCTGGTCGCCCAATACGGCGACGCCAGCAACGTCTTCGGCGGTCCCGAGCAGATCCATCACAAGTGGGAGGTCCTGAGCCGGCATTGCGAGGCACTCGGGCGGCCGTTCGACGAAATCGAGCGCTCGACGTTGCAGGGCGTCCGCATCAGCGCCGACGGCCGTGACGGCACGGCGACGCCGGATCAGGTCGTCGAGCGTTTCGGCGAGCTGGGCGACGCGGGCGCGCAGCACGTCCTGTTCAGCGTCCGCGACCTCTGGCAACCGGAGAAGCTGGAGCTGATCGGCAGCAAAGTTCTGCCCCAGCTGCACGCGCTGTGACGGGACGCCACGTTCGCACGCGAC
>DASQFM010000259.1:0-9592 GCA_035633135.1 Candidatus Eiseniibacteriota bacterium | reverse complement strand
CTCCCGCGCTTCTCGACCCTGCTCTGGGGTCGTTGCGGCGACGCTATGGCAGGTGGCGACCCTCAATCATCGGGAGAACCCCGTACCGAACCGGTGTGCACGAGACCCGCCAGCTCCGTGCGATTGCGAGCCCCGAGCTTGGCGAGACTGTTCGTCAGGTGGCGCTCCACCGTTTTCGGGGAGAGAGCGAGCAGGTCTGCGATCTCGCGGTTGCTCGAGCCCCCGGCCACGAGGCGCGCGACCTCGAGCTCTCGAGCGCTCAGGTCGTGCAGGGCGCCGGCGCCGGCCTCATGTGCGCTGCGGCGCCATGCACGGACGCCGAGCTCACGCAGGGCCCGGCTTGCGATGCGCCCGGCGGCTACTGCTCCGAGCTCTCGTGCCCGGGCCGCTGCCTCTGTGTACGCCGAGACGGCACCCCGCCGATCACCGGACGCGCGCAGGATGCGGCCGAGGTCCAGCCGAGCCCACACAGCCTCTTCGGCCTCGCCCATGCCATCCGAAGCCATCGCGACCTCGGCGAGCAGATCAGCGGCCGCGGGCTCGCCGGATGCGACCGCGATGGCCGACCGCGCACGGGCGCGCCATGCGTGCAGAGCGGGGTAGCCGGGACCGTGGTATGTCGACTCCCACTCGGCCAGCTCGTGCCGGGCCTGGTCCACGCGACCGTGACGCGCATGGAGCTCCGCGGAAACGACGAGGAGCTCGCGGTGGCACCGAGGGCATCGGGCCTCGGCGGAGCAGGCTCCGGCCGCTTCGAGCTCGAGCTCGACGTCCAGAGCTGACGACCGTCCCCCGGAGCGCGAGAGCCAGACTGCGGCGAGCTGGTGGACGTTGATGCCGAAGTGCGGGTCCACCCGTCGCGCGTCGGCGCGCAGGCGACCGATGGCGCCAGGCTCCCCGAGGGAGAGCTCGATCATGTGGAGCACCGCCTGGCTCGTGTCCCAGCGTCGCCAGGGCCGTATTCGAGCTTCCAGGGCGTCCGTCTCCGTCGCGATCGCCCGTGCCGCATCGATGCGTCCGAGACGGTGAAGCACGCGTGCAAACCCAAGCCCGGCCTCGATCATGGACAGGGGCAGGATGAGCCGGTGGGAGAGCGACCATGCCTCCCGGAAGCGCTCCTCGGCCTCGCGCCACAGGCCGAGGCTCCAGAACGGGAAGGCCGTTCGAATGAGGGCCGCCAGTCGGGCCTCCTCGCCGAGGCCATCGGCAATCTCGAGCGCCTCCCGGCTCAGCTGGACGATGTCTGCAGCGCGCTCCTCCTGCAGCGCAGCATCGTCGGCGGCGCCGACGGCAGCCAGGAGGGCAGCTCGGGTCGCTCGTGGCAAGCCGCCGATCCCACCCGCCGATGCTGCCAGCTCCCGGCCGCGCGCCACCGCTCGCTGCGCGGCCTCTGCGCCCTGCGCCGTCTGGTGCACGACCCACAGCAAGGTTTCCGCCTCGACCGTGTCGAGCTGGATCGCCGTGATGGCGTCGAGTGGATGTGACCGAGCTCGCTCCAGGTGGGCCTTGACGTCAGCTGCTCGCCCGGCGGCGTATGCCGCCCGCGCTGCCTCGAGGTCGGCATGCTGGCGCTCGCGCACGTCTTCGGCCGTCATCGCGACGCGGCTCCAATGCCGGATCGCGAGGTCCTGCTCGCCCTGCTCACTCGCGAGCTTCCCCAGCCCCGCGTCGAGCTCGAGCTGGTCGGCAGTGCCCGCCGATTGCGCCTCCGCGATCGCCGACAGGCGACCGAAGAGGTCCGGGCCGATCAGTCGACGGCCGGGCGACGCGAGGAGTCGCTTCCCGAGTGGCAGGGTTGGAAGTCCTGCGGCCGTGCGATGGTCGAGCGCTTCCGCCAGCAGCGCGAGGTCATCGCCGGCGTTGGCCTCGATCACCTCGACGAGTCGGGCATGCAGGCGCCGGGCTGTTGCGGCCGGCACCGCCGCGCTTGCGGCCTCTCGGATGAGGTCGTGGGCCAGCCGGACCGCGCCCGGCAGCTCTGACACGAGACCACGCGCGAGGAGCTCGCGGATCGCCTGATCGAGCCGGAGGATCGGCCATGCGTTGAGTGCGCCAAGCTCTTCGCGCGCCGCGGGACGGGCCACCACCGCGAGGGCGCTCACGAGGTCGGCGGCATCGGCGGAGATGGACCGCAAGCGCTCGCCGACAAGGTCGAGGGCATCGGCGGCGTGGTGCTCTCGGGCCAGGGCCTCCAGCCAGAACGGAGATCCGGCTGCGCGGCGCCACACCTCCTCTGCGGCCGATTCGCTGAGTCCGGCATCGATCGCCAGGGCCAGGGCGACGCCATCGTTGCGCGGGAGGCCGCGGAGGTCGAGGGTCCGCCGCCGCGCGTCGGGCAGCACCCCGTCGATCCCCTTGGCGAAGGTCGCGGCCGCCGCGGAATGCCGGGAAGCGGCGAGCACGACAAGCGGACGCGCCGACGACTCCGCGGCTCGGACGAGATAGAGCAGGAGCGCCATTGACTGGGCGTCGATCCACTGGAGATCGTCGACTGCGAGGACGAGCGGGCCAAATGCCATCACCGCGCGGTGCGTCGCCTCGAAGACCGGGAGTGCGGTCTCACCCCGGCGCTCATCGGACCCGAACACCAGCGAGGCAAGCCGCGGGCCATCGCCCGGAACCGTGGCCAGACGCCGAACGAGGTCGCCGAGTGCCGCCAGGGGGATCGGCTCGACGGGCTCAAAACCCGCCACCACAACGGTCCTGTCAGGATCTGCTCCGCGAAGGGATTCGCGGAGCAGCCTCGACTTCCCGGTCCCCGGCTCGCCGGTTATGAGACCAGCCGTCGGGGCGCCGCCACGCCGCGCCCCCGAGATCAACGTGCGCAGTGCCCGCAGCTCGTCCGCGCGGCCGATGAACGGAACACTCATCGACTGAGACTGTACGACCGCGCCGGCGCAGCGCACGCGGGAAGTGTGCGGGCGGCACGAAGCGCAAATAGAACAAGCGTTCTGTGCGCGCCCGACAGGTGTCGGACCACGCGCTATCGCGATCCGTGCGCCTCGCCGGCGGCGGTCAGGGGATCGTTCCCCCGAGCTTCGCTCTCGCTGCCGCGCGGTATGCCGCGAGTCCGGCGGCCGCACCCATAGCGAACAGGAAGACGTCCGTCGTCCATGCCGCAAGCTCGTCAGCCTGCTGCACGGTGAGCACGACGTAGAGGACGATCCACACCACGGCGACGACGTTCGACGCGGACACGAGCAGGGCACTCGGGCGCACGATCAGCCCCACGCCCACGACGGCGGCAACCACGCCGGTCGCCATCGTGACGACCCACTGGACCGGGTCGGTCCTGAAGATGAGCGTCATCGCGATCGCGAATCCGGCCGCTACGAGCCACACGACCCCAGCGATTCCGAGCCTACTCATCTCTGCCTCCCACGCCGTGCGCCCCCGCTCCTACGCACTACTCGAATCGCGTTCTTCGACAGCTCGTCTGCTGCCAGTCCGTCACTGTTCGCCGCTCAGCCGATCGATCTCGGCAGCCACGCCACTCCACCCCTGGCCCCACAGCGCCACGGCCGCGGCGCCACACTGGTTCGCCGTCAGGCCAACCCGTGAATGTCTACGGCGTAGACCAATGTGTACGGCGTAGACTAGCCAGCATGGCTCGTGACGTCAAGGTCCACCGCGGACTGACCACGGAGCGTGTGGTGGATGCCGCGCTGCGGGCAGCGGATGAGGGTGGCATCGAGGCGGTCAGCCTGCGGCGGCTCGCGGGGGCCCTTGAGGTGACACCGATGGCCATCTACCGGCACGTGCGGAACAAGTCGCACCTGCTCGACCTGATGGTCGAGCTGCTGCTGGATCAAGTGGACCTTGCGCCTGCCGAGACGGCCACCTGGCAGGACCGGCTGCGCCGGCTGCTGGCCAGCTTCCAGGCGGTCGTGGCGGCGCACCCGGCGACGGCCCTGCTGCTCTCGCGACCCTTCGTCTCCCCGGCCGCCCTGCGCGTGAGCGAGGCCTTGCTGGCGACCCTCCACAGCGCGGGCTTCGACGCCGGCCAATCCGTGCGCTTGCTGCAGGTGATCACCGGCATGGTCCTCGGCCCGGCCATCAATCGAGCCACCTGGGCGGCAGCTTCACGCAATCTTCCGCCGGACGCCGACCGCCAGCAGGCGTCCACGGAAGGGCTGTCCGCTGGCGAGCTCCCCTACCTCTCGAGCGCCGCGGACCAGGTCATGGATTGGTCTGGGGGGGCGGACGCCAACCGTCTTACGATCGAGCTCTTGGTCGGCGGTCTGGAGGCGCTCGCCGCGGAGCCGAACCGAGGTGGGGTGCCGAGGACCGCGAGTCGTGAATAGAAGAAGTGTTCTGGCGCGCCCGACAGGTGTCGGACACGCGTTAACAGCCTATCGCATGCCTATCGAGGGCCGGGATGAGTGGATCGCTGCGGTCGAGCGATTGGCATGAGGGACGGGTACTTGCGCGGCGCACTCTCGCGGCCCGCGACCCAGCGTCAGATGGACGTCCTCGCTGCCTTCGTGCCGCTGGCGGATCCGTCCCGGACGCGGCCGAACTCGTCGGCATTCAGCCGAGCACCGTGAAGCGTCACCTCGCCGACCTACGTGGGCGGTCGGGCCTCACGACTGAGCAGCTGATCTACACCGGGCGAGCGGCCGGGTGGTTGCTTGTCCCGAGCCTGGAGCCCCATTTGGCCTGTCGCCCGGAGGCGCCCTGTCCGTGGTGATCAGGTTGAGAATCAGAAGACCCGCCTAGTGACGGCGGGCCCTCGTCAGGATGAGTCAGACGCCCATTCAGCTGGACCGCGTGCGTTCAACGTTCAGAAACACGGTACTAGTCGCTGAACCCGATGTCGAACGACTGCACGCCTTCAACGATAACGGACGACTGGCTGCCGCCGGCTGCATCGATCGAACGGATCGTCCAGCTGGCTGAAGAGTTGCCGGTCTCACGAACGAGGTACAGCAGCCCTCGACCGTCCGGCGTCCAAGCAACCGTGCCCCCGGCCACGAGCTCGCCGGTCACCGTGCCCGTGGGCTGAGCCGCACCGCCCCCGTCCCAGATCATCGATCTGATCCCAGATGTCAGCTCCGTGAAGCGAGCGGTCGCCAAGTCATAGTCGTACAGCATGTACGTTTCGGCGACCGCCGGTTCCGAACTGAAGTCGATCAGACCGCCGAGGACCGCCACTCGATCGCCCTCGGGTGAGAACTCCGGCCAGAAAAGCTTACCGTGCAGGTTGAGATCCCCAGGGGACGGGTGCACCACCGTGGAGGTCACAGCCCCACCTTCGGAATCGACGATCCCGAGGCAAACCTTCTCCATGCAGCCGACCCACCCGCCGGCGATCGCGAGCCGTCGTCCGTCCGGAGACCAGTCCAGGGACTCGACCCCGTTGCCCATACGAATGATGAGATCGTCGACCGGGCGGGTGCCTGACCCGTCGGCGGCCACCAGATGCCGTCCGCCTTGACCCGCGACGATCGCCCAAAGCGCGATCCACCGACCGTCGGGAGACCAGCGCGCCCACAGATCCGGACGGATCCAGACCTCGGGGTTCGCGCTCGCGACTGACTGCCATTCACGTGGCAGCGCGATCTCTCGGTCGGCGGAGGCATCCAGCCCGGCGAGGAGGAGCCCGATTCCTGACTCGACCCCCTCGATGGCGTCCCGTAAAACATCGGCCGGGCATGTCCCGATCGCGACCTTGGAGCTGTCCGGCGACCACGACAGCGAGGGACCGCAGCCGGCGTCCAAGGCGACGGTCCGAACCAGGGCGCCGTCAGCGGTCATGAGGTCGACGCCCGGCGTTAGAAACGCGCCGCCGACGTCGCGGACGGCGGCGATGTGGCGCATGTCGGGCGACCAGGCCGCCGTGAGGTAGCCAAGCTTGACATCGTCGGCATCGCCGCTCGCGATCAGGGTCTGTCCGCTCCCATCACCTTCGGCGACGAAGAGGTCGCCATCGCGCACGAAGACGATCCGCCCGGGGCCGTCGGGTGCCTGGACGAAGATCGACGGACCGGAACCGACGGCGGCGAGCGCTGCAAGGGCGATGACGAGGGCGGCTAGGAGGAGCAGCCAGGCCAGGCCCCGGTTGAGGCCGACCGGCCACAGCTGCCCGAGGGCGCCGCCCCGGGTGGTCGAGGCCATGGCCGTCCTTGCCGTCACGAGCGGGTCGCTCAGCTTGACGGCCGGCTCGGTGTAGTTGCGGACCAGCGCCGTCAGTCGTGTCTCGAAGGGATCCATCGGGTTGCGCTCAGTCATGGTCGAGGTCCTTTTGGAGGCGCCCGAGGAGGCGGTGGAGGCGGACGCGGACACCGGACGCGCTTAAGCCCAGCTCGCGGCCGATCGCTTCCGAGTCGAGTTCGGCGATGTAGCGCAGGCCGATCAGGGTCCGATCCCGGTGGTCGAGGTCGGCCACGGCGTTGGCGAGATCGATGAGAGCCGACCGGTCGGGATCAGGCGAGCTCGTAGGTACGTCCACGGCGAGCTCGCGGACCGTCCGACGACGCTGGCTGCGCATGATCTGGCGGGCCTCGTTGGCTGTGACCGACATGAGCCAGGCCTTGAGCCGAGCCGGGTCGCGAAGGGTGCCGAGCCGGCGCCAGGTGATCGCCCAGGCGGCCTGCTCGGCATCGGCCGCGACGTCGAGGTCGCCGGAGACGAAATAGGCGATGCGGGCCATGTCCTCATGGTGGACGGCGACGATCCGGGCGAAGGCCATCTCGTCGCCTGCGACGGCTCGCTCGATGACCGCCCCCGCGATCTCGCCCTCGACCACTGCGCTGCTCACGATCATGCCCTATAGATGCCGCCGCGACCTACTTGCGTTTCAGGTGTTCATGTCGGTCAGTCACGATCGGCGTGCGGAGTTCGCCCACGCGCTTCGCACGAAGCGTGACCGCGTCGCCGGGCTCGAGATAGCGCCGCTCGACGCTCCCGTAACACTGACCCGCGTGCCCGCCCGTGCCAGGCCCGAGACACTCGCAAGGGTACTGGCTCTGGCAGCGCGAGGGCGAGTCCGTCCCGGTACGCGGCGGGTGTCAGGAGTTGAGCGGATTGTCGTCGAAGCGCCGCGCTTCGTCCGCCTGAGGCTGTAATGGCGCGCCCGACAGGATTCGAACCTGCGACCTTCGGCTCCGGAGGCCGACGCTCTATCCACTGAGCTACAGGCGCGCGAGGCTCGATGATACCGGCCGGGTTGGCCACAACGTTTAGAGAGAGCGATTGGCGCTGGTGCGCGGGCGTTCGCGCGTTCAGGATGGGACGCGGCGACCCTCTCGCTCGTGGATAGCACTATGGAGAGCATCGCGCCCCGGCGGTTCGGCGGCTTTCTGGCCCTCATGGCGGGGTCGGACGTGGCGCCCGAACTTCTTGATGCCCGCGCGAGCTCATTCGAGGCCGTCTACAACGCGCACTACCGCGACGTGTCTCGGCACGTCATCCTGACGACGCGGGGCCGCGACGATGTGGAGGAGATCGTCGCGGAAACGTTCGCCCGGGCGTTCGCTGCCTGGCGCGCGGGTCAGGGACCTGCCGGTCGGCCGCTACCGTGGCTCCTCGTCATCGCTCGCCGCATCGCCACGGACCGCTGGCGCCGACGGCGGCTCATCGCCTGGCTGCCCTTGCCTGACGGTCGGCGACCGAGTCCCGGCAACTGGGATGGCAGGGAATCGACCGATTCTGAACCTGGAGGCGCAGACCGGGCCGCCGGCGTGGCCGAGTTCTGGCTGTGGCTCGACGCACTGAGCCAGGCGCTGCCGACTCGCCAGCGCGACGTCATCTTTCTGCGCTACCAGCACGATCTCAGCGACGAAGACATCGGCGAAGTCCTCGGCCTGTCGGCCTCGGGGGTTCGGACGCTCGCTTCTCGAGCCCTCAGCGGTCTCCGCAGGCATCCCGAGCTCTGGTCATGAGTCAGGCAGATCACGACCTGATCCGAGCTGGCATTGAGCGGCGGCTCGCTGCGGTCGAGTCGCTCATCCCGTCGCGACCGACGTGGCGGGCGGTGGGCGATCATGCCATTCGAATTGCCCGCTTCCGAGTCGTGGCCGGACCGGCGCTGCGCCAGCGACCGCGCGGCGATCGACGCGTACCGCTCCTGCTGGTGGCCGGCGCCGCCATCGGACTGCTGCTCGCCTATGGCCTGCTCGGCGGGGGCGGTCCACCGAACCTGCTTCCTGCCGACACACCCACCCCCACCGCCCTGCCCGGAGCACTGCGACCGCTGATCGAACCGCGACTGACGGTCCCTGTACGACCGAGGACGTCCTGGACCGTGGTCGAGGACCGCGACAGTCTCCTGGGGCTCGTCTATCTCCTCGAAGACGTCGGATCCGGCGGGTACCACGTCGGCCTCATGATCGTTGAGCCGCACGGGGTCTACGACCCGGTCGCGGAGGATCCGCTGCTTCCACTCCCAGCGGATCTCATGGGATGGATCCGAGATCATCCCGACCTCGAGTCGGATGAACCCTTTGCGCTGACTGTCGCCGGCTTGCCGGCGAGCGCGATCGACGTCACGGTCACGTACCGCTCGGACGGGCCAAAGGGCCAGACCGCCCAGTTCATCGACATCGGCGGCCCCTGGAATCTGGAGTATCCGAGCAGGAAGCGGATCGTCCTGCTGACGCTACCCGACAGGCCGCTGCTCGTCGTCTTCGATAGCCGGCCGGAGTTCTTCCAAGCGGGCATTGGACCGTTCGAAGACGAGCTCGCTCAGATGCGGTTCGAGGTTCGATGAGAGCGACGGTCGCCCTGCTCGTCCTGCTCGTGGCAGCGTGCTCCGGTCTTGCCGCGCCGCCCGGGACGACGGACTCCGTCTCCAACTCGGGCACGGCCGCCTCGACCGAGACGACGCCGTGCCTGGGACCGCCCAATCCGCCGGCACCCTCCGACGAAGCAATTTCGGCGGCGATCGCGCTCGGCGGGTGCCAAGCCGGGGCCGTCGCCGTCGCCGGTGGATCGGTCTGGATGGTTCCGCACCTGGACGCCGTCGCGCTTCGAATCGATCCGGCGACGAATAACGTCATCGACCGCATTTCCCTCGGCGACCGCGGCCCGGGCGCCGAGATCGACGCCGCGGACGACATGGTGTGGGCGTCGGTCTCGTCGCCCTCATACGACTACGAGCGGCTCGTCAGGATCGACCCGACCACCGGTGCTATCGTCGCCTGGGTCGATGCGGAGGCTGGTTTCCCAGTAATTGGGGCCGGCTTCGTGTGGGCAACCGGCCCTGACGGCCTCTATCGGATCGACCCAGCTACGAACACGGTCGCCGCGATCATCGAGACGGGCCGCTGTGGGCCGATCACGCTCGACGGTCGAGTCTTCTGCATCGGCTCCGACGAGGCCGTCGAGATCGACCCGACAACCGACGCCGTCAGACCCGTGGCGGGCGCCCCCAGCGGATCTCCCGTCCAGGCGGGCGACGGCCTGATCTGGGGGGTCGATGGCACGTCGCTGTGGGCATTCAATCCGGAAACGCTGCAGGTCGCCGTCGAATTGCAGCCCCCGCCGGGCGTGGCGATGTGGTCGCTGGACGCCGTCGTCCTCGACGGGACCCTCTGGGTGGCGGCGAGTTCACAGCCTGGGGACCCGTTCAGGACTTCGCCGGACCGGCTGG
>DASQFM010000258.1:0-4512 GCA_035633135.1 Candidatus Eiseniibacteriota bacterium | reverse complement strand
GATCCCGCTCGTCGGCCACGTGAACGAGCTCCGCGAGACCCGCCGAATCCTCGATGCCGAAGCCCAGGACGTCGTCGATCGAGCCGGCATCGATGTCGACTACAAGTTCGGGACGATGATCGAGGTCCCCCGCGGCGCCCTCACCGCCGACGAGATCGCGCGCGAGGCCTCCTTCTTCAGCTTCGGCACCAACGACCTGACCCAGATGACGTTCGGCTTCAGCCGCGACGACGCCGAGGGCGGCTTCCTGCTGAAGTACGTCGAGGACAAGATCCTGCCGGTGAACCCGTTCCAGACACTCGACGACGCCGTGGCAGGTCTCATGAAGATCGCGGTCGAGAAGGGTCGCGCCACCCGACCCGACCTCGAGATCGGCATCTGCGGCGAGCACGGCGGCGATCCCGAATCGATCGCCAAGTGCGAAAAGCTCGGGCTCGACTACGTCTCGTGCTCGCCGTTCCGGGTCCCCGTCGCCCGATTGGCCGCTGCCCAGGCAGTGCTCGCTGGAGCCGCCGAGCGCGACAAGTAGCGCCTGATCAGGGATGTCCGGCCTGACCCGACAGGAGGTCGCCGAGCGCGCCGACGTAGAGGTCGCCTATGTCGACCAGCTCCTCGCCGTCGCGGTATTGACGCCCGATTCCGCGGGTTCGCTGACCGCCGATGACGTCAAGCGGGCCGGCATCATGCGGTCTCTGCAGGACGCCGGCCTTCCGTTAGACGGGATCGCGAACGGGCTCCGCCAGGGAGTCCTGTCGCTGGACTTCGTGACCAGCGTTGAGTACTCGCGCTTCACGGGGATCAGCGACGAGACCTTCGAGGCGGCCAGCGTTCGGACGGGCGTCCCGCTGCCGCTGCTCACCATGATCCGCGAGGCCATCGGCTTGGGTAGCGCAAATCCGAAGGACCGGCTTCGCGAGCATGAGCTCGCCGTCATCCCGTTCGTGCAGATGCAGCTCCGCATGGGGTTCCGTCCAGCCGCCATCGAGCGCTTCCTTCGGGCGCTGGGCGACAGTCTCCGACGGATTGCCGAGTCCGAGTCCGAGTGGTGGCGCACGGAGGTGATCGAGCCGCGGCTCGCTGCGGGGGTCGACCCGAGCCTTGTCGGGCAGCCGGAGGGCTCCGCGGACCTGACCCGTGTCTCCGATGAGGCCCTGATGGCGATCTATCACGCTCAACAGCAGCAGACCTGGACGTCGAACATCGCCGCGGGCTTCGAGGCGCTGCTCGCCAGGGCGGGGCTGTATGAGGCCCCCGACCGGCCACCGGCGATCTGCTTCCTCGACATCACCGGCTACACCCGGTTGACGCAGGAGCGCGGCGATCGCGCAGCGGCCGAGCTCGCCGAGCTCCTCACGCCGATCGTCAAGCGTACGTCGATCGAGCACGGCGGCCGGCCAGTCAAGTGGCTCGGCGATGGCGTCATGATCTGGTTCCGCGATCCGGGCCCCGCCGTGGTGGCCGCCCTGGAGATGGTCGACGCCCTCGACCGGGCGGGCCTGCCACCGGCCCACGTCGGCATCCATTCAGGACCGGTCGTGGTGCAGCAAGGGGACTACTACGGGCAGACCGTGAACATGGCGTCGCGGATCGCCGATTACGCCCGGCCTGGCGAGGTCCTCGTAAGCCAGACCGTCGTCAATGCCGCCAGCGTCGGAGGAGTCACCTTCACGGACATCGGCGCGGTCGAGCTCAAGGGCGTTGCCGGAGCCGTGGGATTGCACGCCGCCCGCCGGGCCGGCTGACGCTGCGGCGGTGCCTTCACCTATTCGGCACCGCGTCCTGATCGTCGGGGGCGGCTTCGGCGGCCTGAACGCGGCGCGCGGGCTCGGTAAGGATCCGCGCCTCGACGTGACGCTCGTCGACCGCCGCAATCACCACCTGTTCCAGCCGCTGCTGTACCAGGTCGCGACGGGGGCGCTGGCGCCCGGCGAGATCGCCCAGCCGTTGCGGAGCATCGTCCGGCGCAACGCCAACACGACGGTCCTGCTCGGCGAGGCCGTGGGACTCGCTCCGGATCGGCGCGAAGTCGTCCTGTCCGATGGCGGGCCCATCGCCTACGACACGCTGATCGTCGCGACGGGGGCGCGGCACTCCTACTTCGGCCACGACGAGTGGGCACCCTTCGCGCCCGGCCTCAAGTCGATCGACGACGCGACGGACATGCGGCGCCGGATCCTGATCGCCTTCGAGGCGGCCGAGCGAGAGGCGGTCGAGGCGCGCCGGATCGAGTGGATGACGTTCGTCGTGGTCGGCGGCGGTCCGACCGGGGTCGAGCTTGCCGGGGCCCTCGGCGAGATTGCCAACGACACGTTGCGTCGCGACTTTCGCTCGATCAACCCGGCCGATTCGCGGATCCTGCTGGTCGAGGCCATGGACCGGGTCCTGCCGACCTACCCGCCCGAAGGCTCGCGGTCGGCCGCGCGACAGCTCGAGAAGCTCGGCGTCACTGTCCGGTTGCGGACGCGGGTCGTCGGGATCGATGGCCGGTCCGTCCGGGTGGTGCCGGCCGACGCGCCGGCCCCGGCATCGTCAGCGGCAGCGGCCTCCGCGGGGTCACGCGGTGAAGGTGCGACCGCCCCGCACCCGCCGGCGCCGGCAGCCGCCGCCGAGGAGCGCATTCCCGCCCGAACGGTCCTCTGGGCCGCAGGGGTCCAAACCTCCTCGTTCGTGCGGACCGTGGCCAACGCAACCGGCACCGAGATCGACCGCGCCGGTCGCATCCCGGTCGGTCCCGATCTCACGATCCCCGGTCACCCCGAGATCTTCGTCATCGGCGACGCGGCGGTTGTGCCGTGGCGGCCGGACAAGCCGGTTCCCGGGGTCGCCCAGGGTGGCATCCAGACCGGCAAGTACGCCGCGCGAGCCATCCGCGCCCGGCTCGACGGGAAGAGGGCGGCGCCGTTCCGCTTCCAGGACCGCGGCGACGTCGCTGTCATCGGGCGCGCGGCCGGCGTCACGAACATCGGCTGGCTGGGTCCGTTTGGTCGCCAGAGCGGGTTCATCGCCTGGGGGCTCTGGCTCGGGATCCACATCGTGTACCTGATCGGCTTCGCCAACCGCCTCGTCGTCGTCGTCCGCTGGGCCTGGAGCTTCTTCACCCACGGTCGAGGCTCGCGGCTGATCACCGGCCAGCCGCTGCTCCCGGAGATCGAGCGTCCCGAGCCGCCTGCCTGAGCTCCGGGTATCGTGCCCGGGTGGATCCATCGCCAGCGGGCACGCCCGAGCTCACGATCGAAGACGTCCCCGCGGCGCTTCGCTACGAGGCTCGGCTCGGGGAGCAGCTGGTGGGCTGGGTCGACTACCGCCGCGTCCGCGACCGCCTGGTGGCGATCCATACGGAAGTGCCCGATGAGTTCGGCGGCCGCGGGATCGCGACCGCCCTGGTCCGCCGCGTCATCGCCGATGCCCGTGCGCAGACCCTGCGCATCACGCCCCGATGCCCGTTCTTCGTGGCCCATTTCAAGCGCCATCCCGAAGACCGCGATCTGGTGGCCTACCCGCCCGGCGAGGGCTGAGCCCGACGAGCTTCGACGGCACGAGCCTGGGCGATGGAAGCCCAGCCGCTATCGAGCTCGGCGCATCGTCCGCATGATCCCGAATGGCGCTCGGCCCCGATGGTGCTCGCCCGGCAGGAGCTCCATTCCCGAGCTGGGCGCCACGACCAGCCGGAAGGCCTCCCGGTCGGTCAGCAGGCAGTCGCAGCTCGTGCCTTCGAGGCGGGCGACGTCGAGGATGGCAACGCTGCCGCGCCGGAACTCGGCGATGCCCTCGCGGGCGAGCGTTGCGCCCACGGTCGAGATGACCGGGCGCGACACACCCAGCAGATCGGCGAAGTCCTGCTGCGTGATGGGGATCGAGTCGCCGCCTCGGTCGTAGGCGAGGAGCAGCCAGCGGGCGGCTCGTTGGCGCACGTTGTGGAGCTGGTTGCAGGCCGCCGACTGGGCGATGTGCGAGAGCAGGCCAAACGTGTATCGCTCGATCGTGATCCGGAATGCCTCGTGGTCGCGCATCGCGGCCCGGAACCTCGGCGCCGGCATGGCCAGCGCCTCGCCGCGAACCTGGACAGCGGCTTCAGTCACCGCCGGGAGGCTGGCGCCGGCTTCGAGGCCGACGACACCTTCGCTGCCCACGAGCGTGACCCCGGCTACCCGGCCGTCGTGCATTGCGACGGAGACCGCCAGCAGGCCCGACATCGGGAAGTAGACGCGGCGAACCGGCTCGTGGGCCCGGACCAGGAGCTGCTGCGCTTCTAGCGTCACGCGCACGAGGTCGCGGGCGATCGCCGACAGATCTCCGGCCGGCAATCGGCCCAGCAGTCGAGGCCAGCTGGCCGCCTCTGCCCCGTTCATGCCATCTAGGGTGAGCCCGCGTCATTGCAGGGAGCAACCGCGCAGTGTTCGAGAGTTGACAGAACTGCGACGACTGCACGCGGTAGGGTTGGCGCTGTCACGAATCTGTAATCTCTCGAGGCGGAATGAGCACTGCATCCAAGACACCCAGCTTGGGTCCCTC
>DASQFM010000257.1:0-6833 GCA_035633135.1 Candidatus Eiseniibacteriota bacterium | reverse complement strand
CATCGTCCGGTGGCGCCGCCAGCACCAACCGGGCGGCGCCAACGCCGGCTCGATCTTCCAGAACCCACCCGGCGACTCCGCCGGACGCCTCATCGACTCGGTCGGGCTCAAGGGGCTGCGCGTCGGTGGCGCGGTCGTGTCCGAGAAGCACGCCAACTTCATCGTCAACGACCGGAAGGGCACAGCGGCCGACGTCCGCCGGCTGGTGGATCTCGTTCGGGCCCGGATCCTGGAGCACGACGGCGTCGACCTCGTCCCGGAGATCGTCTTTGTCGGCGACTGGGCGGGCTGGCCGTGGCCCGAGACCGATGGCGAGCGAGCCGGGGCAGGGGAGACCGGCGCGGCCGAGCACGGCATCATTGGGGAGGCGAGCTGATGCCGGCCGCGGCCGACTATCCACCGATCGCCGTCCTGCTGGGCGGCCCGTCGGCCGAGCACGACGTGAGCATCATCTCCGGGACCGCGATCGGCGAGGCGCTGGCCGGCGCGGGCCTCGAGGTGACCCTGATCCTGATCGATCTCGACGGGCAATGGTGGTGGCTGCCGCGGGATCACCGGCGCGAGGGTCGAACGCACGCGGCGTACGACGATCCGAGGTCGCTGGGGGCCGATGGCCCGTACCGGGTCGGCGCGGCGATCGACCGGCTGGCCGTTGGGGTCGGCTCGCGCCCGGCGCCGGAATCCACCTCCCGAGCGGGCTCGGCCCCGTCGCCGGTCGTCTTCATCGCCCTCCACGGCCCGTTCGGAGAGGACGGCATCGCGCAGGGCCTGCTCGAGGCCGCGGGCCTGGCGTACACCGGCTCGGGGGTCCTCGGCTCGGCCGTCGGGATGGACAAGACCGTCCAGAAGCGGATCTGGCGGGGCCTCGGCCTGCCGGTCGTCGACTGGCGCGAGGTCCAGCTCCCAGCATGGCGGGCCGCCCGCGGGGCCGTCCTCGAGGAGCTCCAGGCATTCGCTGCCGCGGCCGGCGATCCGCGGCTGATGATCAAGCCGGCACGGCTCGGCTCGTCGGTTGGAATGACCCTGGCGCACACGCCGGCTGAGCGTGAGCAGGCCCTCGAGCTCGCTTTCGGCTACGACACCCTGGCGGTCGTCGAGCGCTACCTCGCGGAGGCCCGCGACCTGGAGGTGTCGGTCATCGGCAACGACATGCCGCTGGGCCTCTATGGGCCCGGCGAGATCGTCGCCGGCCGCGAGTTCTACGACTACGCGGCGAAGTACACGCCCGGCCTGTCGGAGACCTCGATTCGGGCCGAGATCCCGGCGCCGATGCGGGCCACGATCCTCAAGTTCGCTCGCGACGCGTACCGCTCCGTCGGGGCCGCGGGATTCGCCCGGGTCGACTTCCTGTTGCGCGGCGACGAGATCTATCTCTCCGAGATCAACACGATCCCGGGCTTCACCCCGATCAGCCTGTTCCCGACGATGCCGGCCGAGGCTGGCCTCGACTTCACGGCCGTCTGCCTGCGCGTCATCGACCTTGCCCTGGAGCGGCAGGCGGCCCGCCCGCGGGGCCGGCTGCGGCCCGAGGATCTGCCCCGTTGAGCGCCCGCCCGGCTGGTCGCCGGTCGAGCCGCGAGCCAACCCGAGCGCGCGGCGAAGGTCGCCGTGCCCTGCCCGGCCTGCGCCTCAGCCGGCCGCGTGCCGCTGCCCTGCTGGGCATGGTCACCGCAGCCGTGCTGGCCGGGCAGCTGATCAACGCTTCGATCTTCAGCCTCAAGCGGCTGGATCTCCCGACGCCGCGCTGGACCGACCTCGCCGAGGCGCGGGCCCGGCTGGGCGTGCCGCTCGGGATGAACGTCTTCTCGATCCGGACGGCAGCCATCGAGGCCTCGCTTGAGCAGCTGCCGGCGGTCGCGGACGCGCGGGTGAGCGTGGCCCTGCCGGACGGCCTCCAGGTCCGGATTGGGGAACGCAAGCCGGTCGTCGCCTGGTCGGTCGGCGGCGTCCGCTACCTCGTCGATGCCGAGGGGGCCGTCTTCGGCGTCCTCGGGCCGGCCGACACGACCGAGCTCGATGTCCCGATCGTGGTCGATATCCGCCCCGAATCCGCGCCCACCGTCCACATCGGGGGGCAGCTGGACGTCACCGACCTCGACGCCGGGACGCGCCTCGGCGCCGTCACCCCGGTCGACCTGGGCAGCGCCGCGAGCAGCCTCGCGGTGGGGGTCGGCGACGTCGACGGCTTCACGCTGACCGCCATCCCGGACGGCTGGGTGGCAGTGTTCGGCCCGTACAGCCCGGCGCTGCGCGCAACCGACCTGATCCCCGGCCAGGTGCGCCTCCTCCGGAGCCAGCTCCACGGGCAGGAGGCGGCCATCGCCCGGGTCATCCTGGCCGACGACCGGCGCGGCACCTTCGTCCTCCGCAGCCCGGCACCGTGACGGGCCCGCAGCCTCGGGCGCGATTCACCGTTCGCTCAGCGGGGACAACGGTCACAGTCCTCCGTTTCGTTGGTCCGAGGTCGTGTAGCCTTTCCCGGAACGCTTCGCAATGAGGGCGGGCCATCGTGTTCCTACCCCTGGCGGGACTGCTGGTCGGCGTCCTGCTCGGGCTCGTCCTCAACGTCAACGTCAGCTTCGAGCTCAGCCGCTACTCGGCCGTGGCCATCCTCGCCGCGCTCGACTCGGTGCTGGGAGCGGTGCGTGCGGAGCTCGACGGCGTCTACGACAATCGGATCTTCATCTCCGGCTTCCTCACCAACGCGGTCGTGGCCGTCATCCTGACCTTCATCGGCGACCGGCTGAGCCTCGACCTGTATCTCGTGGCGCTGATCAACTTTGGCTTCCGGATCTTCAACAATGTCGCCCTGATCCGGCGACATCTCATCTGAGGTAGTCATGGTCGAAGGGGTCCTCGTCGGCATCGACGTCGGTACCAGCAAGGTCTGCGCGCTCATCGGCGAGATCGGGCGCGACGGCCGGCTGACCGTCATCGGCCACGGGACCGTGCCGTCGTCGGGGCTCAAGAAGGGCGCCGTCGTCAACATCGACCAGACCGTCCGATCGATTCGCGATGCCGTCGATCGGGCCGAGCGCCTTTCGGGCTGGAAGATCGACAAGGCGTTCGTCGGCGTCGGTGGCGCCCAGATCGAGAGCATCAACTCCAGCGGCCAGGTGGCAGTCACCGCCCATACCCGGGAGGTCAGCCGGGAGGACATCCGGCGAGCCATCGAGGTTGCCCGGGCGGTGACGATCCCGTCCAACCGGGAGGTCCTCCACGTCGAGCGCCGGGGCTTCATCGTCGACGGCCAGGAGGGCGTGAAGGACCCCCTCGGCATGAGCGCCCTGCGCCTCGAGGTCGAGACCCATATCGTCACGGCCCCTGCGACCGCGGTCCAGAACCTGCTGAAGTGCGTCGCCCAGGCGGGCGTCAAGATCGACGAGCTCGTCGTCAATGCCCTCGCCTCGGCCGAGGCAGTCGCCAACGAGACGGAGCGCGAGCTCGGCGTGGCGATCGCCGACATGGGCGCCGGGACGATCGACCTGGCGATGTTCAACGAGGGCTCGCCGTTCCACACCACGGTCCTGCCGATCGGCGGCAACTTCGTCACCAACGACATCGCGATCGGGATCAAGACCTCGCTCCCAGCGGCGGAGGAGCTGAAGATCCACCACGGCACCTGCGACCTGCGGGGGATCGGCGGGGACGAGGAGATCGCCGTCTCGACGCTCGGCGAAGAGGCCGGCCGGACGGTGAACCGGCTGGAGGTCTGCCAGATCATCGAGGCCCGGATGCGCGAGACGTTCGAGCTGCTGGCGGCCGAGATGCAAGGTGCCGGCGGCGGCGTCCTGCCGGCCGGGTTGCTGCTGACCGGCGGCGGCGCCCAGCTGGCCGGCGTGGCCGAGCTCGGCCGCGAGGTCCTCGAGATGCCGGTCCGCGTCGTGGCGCCGACGGGGGTCGGCGGGCTCGTCGATTCGATCCTCACGCCGGCCTATTCGACGGCCCTCGGCCTGCTCGGCTGGGGGGCCACCATGCTCGACGAGAATGAGCCGGCGCGGTACGAATCGGCGCCGGTTGCGGGCCTGCTGGGTCGCCTCCGCGACGCCGTCCGGAGCGTCTTCCCGTAACCCGGGAGCCCGGCTCGATGGTGCCCCGGTGCGCCACGGAAGCGCCACCGAGGCGGGCGTCGGAGCGTCGAAACGGCAGGTCTCCGGGCTGGTGGCTGAAATCGGGGGTACGCCCGGCGACGCTCGGGTGATAGACTCGCCGACGACCCGTCGGGGGTCCAACCCGACACCCGCGAGCGACCCGGCGGGGTCGTCACAATGCCGATATCCGCGGCCGAGGCGGCCGCTCCGGAGGAGCACTGATGGCCTTGCGTTCCGATTCTGAGAATTTCGCGCTCATCCGCGTGATCGGAGTCGGCGGCGGCGGCAGCAACGCGGTCAACCGGATGATCCGGGCCGAGATGATGGGCGTCGAGTTCATCGCCCTGAACACCGATGCCCAGGCGCTGCTCCAGTCGGACGCCCCTCACAAGATCCGGATCGGTGACAAGGTCACCCGGGGTCTCGGTGCGGGCGGCGACTCCGGCCTCGGCGAGCGGGCGGCCGAAGAGGACACCGACAAGATCGCCCAGGCCCTCGAGGGCTCGGACATGGTCTTCATCACCGCCGGTCTCGGCGGCGGAACCGGCTCCGGCGCCGCCCCGATCGTGGCCGAGATCGCGAAGGAGCTCGGGGCGCTGACGATCGGCGTCGTGACCAAGCCGTTCAGCTTCGAGGGCGCGCGCCGCAAGATCAACGCCGAGAAGGCTTCCGAGGCGCTGAAGGCCAAGGTCGACACCCTGATCACGATCCCCAACGACCGGCTGCGCGAGGTCGTCCAGAAGAACACCTCGATCCTCGACGCGTTCCGGGTGGTCGACGATGTCCTGCGCCAGGGCGTCCAGGGCATCAGCGACATCATCACCGTGCCGGGGCTCATCAACCTCGACTTCGCCGACGTGCGGATGATCATGAAGGACGCCGGCTCGGCGCTGATGGGCATCGGCCGGGCGTCGGGCGAGAACCGGGCGGTCGAGGCGGCGCGGCAGGCGATCGCGAGCCCGCTGCTCGAGATCAACATCGCCGGCGCCCAGGGCATCCTGTTCAACGTCACCGGATCGTCGAACCTGTCGCTGTTCGAGGTCACCGAGGCCGCCGAGGAGATCCGGGCGGCGGCCGATCCGGAAGCGAACATCATCTTCGGCACGAGCTTCAACGAGCGGCTCGGCGACGAGGTCATGATCACCGCCATCGCGACCGGCTTCGATGGGCGCCGCCACTCGGTGCCGCGTTCGGCCCGCGAGCAGGCCCCGACCGACCAGCCGATGCGGGCGCCGCGCGACTTCCTCGAGGAGCTGGAGCGCCAGCGCCAGCAGGTCGACGATCGCGGCGTCTCGGACCAGCCGGCGGCGCGCTTCGAGGAAGGCGTGCTCGTCGGCAACGGCCGCCGCTCAGTCGGCGAGCCGGTCCCGGTCAAGAAGCCGTCGTACGACGCCGACGACCTGGAGATCCCTTCATTCCTGCGGCGAGGTCGATAGGCGCGCCTGATCCGGCCCAGCGGTGCGTTGCCATCTCCGCGCGCTCGCTCACGCACCTTGAGGGGCGCTCGCTCTCGGGTGGGCGCTTGCGCCCGTTCTCGCTGGGCCTTCCGCTGCGCGATCGGCTGAGGGCGCGCGAGGCAGTCCCTGCGGCAGCTTCGTCGCCGAGCGCGAGGCGCTCGAGCGGGCAGGACGGCTGATCCTCGAGCGCATCGCCGCCGCCGCGCGAACCCTCATGACGCGTGCGCGATTTCTGCCGGATGACATCGCCCGTGACATTCGGCAGCCAAACAGGTCGACACGGACCGGCTGATCCCGGATTCTCTCCCGCGCACGTTCAAGCCGGCACGATTTCTCCGAGCCGGCTCGCTGATCCGGCCGGTTCACTTCCCGAAGGTCACCGACGGCGACATCCGGTGATTCCCGTATGCCGCTCGTAGGCGTGGCGCGGAATTCCCCGGTCCTCACCGCTTTGCCGCCGCGCTCGCTCTAGCATCGGGGCATGACCGCTGAGGGGCCACCCGAGATATCGGCGATTCGCGCGGCGCGGGCGCTGATCCTGGAGCGGATCGCAGCAGCGGCCGCGCGCGCGCGTCGGGATCCGGGCGGGGTGCGGGTCGTCGCCGTCACCAAGACCGTACCGCCGGATCGGGTTCGCGTAGCGGTTGCCGCCGGGTTCGATCTGCTCGGTGAGAACCGGGTCCAGGAGGCGGCGGCGAAGGCGAGCGCGATCAGCGGTGCGGCGTGGCATCTCATCGGCCCGCTGCAGTCGAACAAGGCCCGCCGGGCGGTGGAGATCTTCGACGTCATCCAGTCGGTCGATTCGCTCGACCTGGCCCGCCGCCTCGACCGCCTCGCGGGCGAGCTGCGGCCCGGCCGTCCGCTGCCCGTGTTGCTGCAGGTGAACGTGGCGGCCGATCCGACCAAGGCCGGCTTCGAGCTTGGGGTCGTGGACCGCGATCTGCCGGCGATCATCGGCCTCCCGGCGCTGCGGGTCCTCGGGCTCATGACGATCGGGCCCCTCGGGGCCGACGCCGAGGCCTCGCGCCCCACCTTCGTGGCACTGCGAGAGTTGTCGAATCGATTGAGGACGGGGGACTCTCGGCTCGGGCCCGAGCTGTCGATGGGCATGACCGACGACTTCGAGGTCGCGGTCGAGGAAGGCGCCACGCTCGTCCGCATCGGGCGGGCGATCTTCGGAGCTCGGCCGAGCGCCTGAGGTGGTCAAGGTGCCGGGTACACTCGGCCGGTGGGCGCCCAGTTCGCCGTCAACTTCGTCCGGTTCCTGCTGATTGCCCTGCAGCTC
>DASQFM010000256.1:0-7932 GCA_035633135.1 Candidatus Eiseniibacteriota bacterium | reverse complement strand
CTCCGTCCTCGGAGAGCGAGCGGGCACTCCCGCCTGAGGTTGCCGGCTCTACAGGGCGCCGCTTCTGCTTCGCGCGGCGTCCTTGGCGCGCGCCAGCTCGGTTTCCAGTGGCGCGAGATGGTCGGTCGCGTTGTGGAGCCGCAGCCGGACGCGGCCGCCGCGAAGCTCGACCACGGTCAGGCCGCAGAGCGCGAACGGGAAGCTCCAGAAGCGTGACAGCGGTATGTCGAGGAGGGCCAGCAGGGCGACCTTGAACGAGCCGTCGTGGCCGACGAGGATGGCCCACGGCTCGGTGGACGGCAGCTCGGCGTAGCCCAGGACCTGCGACCGCTCGACCGCGCCCGCCGGTCGGTCGTCGGCCAGCCGGCCCAGCAGGCGCGAGAGACCCATCCGGACGCGGTCGTCGACCTCGGGCAGTGATTCGCCGCCCGGCGCCCAGGCCGTGAGTGGATCGAGCCGCCACTGCGCCAGCAGGTCCTTCCAACGGTCCGCGACGGTCGTCGCCGCGACGCCTTCCCACTCGCCCTGCCCGATCTCCGCGAAGGCGGAATCCGCGAGCCGCGGAATCGGCGCGTCGAACGCCGCTGCGGCGGACAGCGCGTCGGCGATCACCGCAGCGGTCTCCGCCGCCCGCGAAAGCGGGGAGTGGACCACGGCGAGCGGGGGACCGATCGGAACCGGCAGGGCGGGTGCCCGATGCGCGTGGGCAAGGCGTTCCGCGGCCAGCACCGCCTGCCGGCGGCCCATCTCCGAGAGCGGCGAATCGCCCTGGCCCTGGAACAGGCCCCGAGCGACCCACTCCGATTCGCCGTGCCGGATGAGCACGATCGTGGCATCGAGGCCCGGCGGGACGATGGACGGCCGGGGCTCGCCGGGGGCCGGCTCGATGGAGCCCGGCTGGCCGGCCGGCCGCGGCTCGGCCGGGAGCCGGGCGGGCGCCGCCGAATCGGACTGGCCCCGGTCCCCGGGGGGCGTCGCGGACGCAGGCTGGCTCATCGCTCGCTGCCGAGCCGGATCGTCCACAGGTCCATGACCCCCTGGTCGGCCCGGATCGCCGCTTCGAGCTCGGGCGTCACGTCGTCGTCGAGCGCGAGGACCATGAGGGCGTCCTCGCGGGGCGCCGAGCGGGCCAGGTGCATCGCGCTGATGTTCACGTCGGCCTGGCCGACCAGCGAGCCCAGCCGGCCGATCGTGCCGGGCCGATCGCGGTGGCGGGTGATCAGCATCACGTCGGCCGGCGCCATGTCGAGGCGGTAGTCGTTGAGGCGGACCAGGCGGGCCTCGCCGCCGGCGGCGGTTCCGCCGATCGCCACCTGCCGGCCGTCGGCGGCCCCGGACACGGTGATGGCGGAGCTGAACGGGCCGGGACCGGCCGTCCGCCGCTCTGTCACGGAGATGCCCCGACCGCGCGCCAGGAGCCCGGCGTTCACGAGGTTCACCCGCTCGGTTGTCACCGTCTCGAGGAGTCCGCGCAGGACGGCCGCGACGAGGGGCGCCGAATCCACCTCGGCCAGCTCGCCGGCCAGCTCGACGGTCAACGAGCCGACGCCGGTCCGGGCGAATTGGGCGAAGAAGCGACCGAGCGTCTCGGCCAGGGGGATGTACGGGCCGATCGTCCGGGCCGCCTCGGGGCTGAGCAGCGGCGCGTTGACCGCGTGCCGCGCTGGACGCCCGGCGAGAACGTCGAGCACCTGCTCCGCGACCTCGATGGCCACCGCGACCTGGGCCTCGGCCGTCGACGCGCCGAGGTGGGGCGTCAGCACCGTGTTGGGCGCCTCGAGCAGCGGCGAGCCGGTCGGGGGCTCGTGCTCGAAGACGTCCATGCCGGCGCCGGCAAGGCGGCCGTCCACCAGCGCCTTCGCGACGGCCGCCTCGTCGACGATCCCGCCGCGGGCGACGTTGAGGACGATTGCGCCGGGCTTCATCCGGGCGAGTGCCTGGGCCCCGATCAGGCCGCGCGTCGCGCGGGTCAGCGGGACGTGCACCGTCACCGCGTCCGACCTCGCGAGCAGGTCGTCGAGCTCGACCAGCTCCACGCCGCGCAGCGCGGCCTGCTCGGCCGTGACGTACGGATCGGCCCCCAGGAGGGCCATCTCGAGGCCGCGGGCGCGGTCGGCGACCGCCATCCCGATCTTCCCGAGGCCGATGATGCCGAGGGTCCGACCTCGCAGCTCCACGCCCTGGAACGCGGTCCGGCGCCACTCGCCGCGGCGCACCGAGCCGTCGGCGGCGGCGATCCGCCGGGCCACCGCGAGCAGGAGGGCGATGCTGTGCTCCGCCGCGGCGATGGTGTTCCCGGTCGGGGCGTTGACCACGGTCACGCCCGCACGGGTGGCCGCGTCGACGTCGACGTTGTCGACCCCGACGCCGGCCCGGCCGATGACCTGGAGCCGCTCGCCGGCGGCGATCAGCGCGGCATCCACCTGGACCTGGCTGCGAACGACGAGCGCGTCGTAGCCGGCGATCGCGGCCCGCAGCTCATCGGGCGTGAGGTCCGTCAGGACGTCGACCTCGTGGCTTCCTCGCAGCGCCTCGACCCCTTCCGCGGCGATGGCCTCGGCGACGAGGATCTTCATCCGCGGGTCGCGGCGCCGACCGTCACCTCTGCCGAAGCGCCCGCGGTGTCGCCGAGCCGGGCGTGGAGGGTCTCGACCGCCGCTCGCTCAGCGGCGGCGACGCCGGATCCGGCGGCGATGGGCAGCCCGAGGTCGATCGAGACAGACTCGATCGTGGCGATCGCCGCCAGGATCTCGTCGGCTGTCACCGAGCCGAGGTGGCCGACCCGGAAGATCTTGCCGGCGAGCTTGCCCTGGCCGCCGGCGAGGACGAGGTCCTGGGCCTTCAAGGCGGTGTTGAACGTCTTCCAGTCGAGGCCTTCGGACAGCCAGGCGGCAGTCACCGTCTCGGACCGATGGGCCGGATCGGCAAAGAGCCGGAAGCCCAGCGCCTCGAGCCCGGCGCGGGTCGCGGCAGCGCAGGCGGCGTGGCGAGCGAACACCCCGGCCGGCGTCTCGACCTCCATCAGCCGGAGGCCCTCGTCGACCTGGTAGGCGACCGCGATGGCCGGCGTCCACGGGGTCTCACCCGCCGCGCCGGCGTCGCGATGCTTGCGCAGATCGAGGTAGAAGCGTGGCATGCGGGCCGTCTCCATCGCCGCCCAGGCGCGATCCGACGCCGCGACCATGGCCATGCCGGGCGCGGCCATCCAGGCCTTCTGGGAGCCGGTGACGACGACGTCGCAGCCCCAGGCGTCCATCTCGAACGGCACCGCGCCGAGGCCCGACACGCTGTCGACGAGGATGAGCGCCTCCGGGGCGGCGTCGCGGATCGCCGCGGCGAGCTCGGCGACCGGGTTCATGACCCCGGTCGAAGTCTCGTTATGGGTCAGCAGCACGGCCCTGTAGTCGCCCCCGCCGAGGCGCTCCCGGACTTCCGCGGGCTCGGCCGCCCAGCCCCACTCGGCCGCGATCCGATCGACATCCGCGCCGTAGACCTCCGCGATCTTGGCGAACCGGTCTCCGAACGAGCCGATCGAGACGCCCAGCACACGGTCACCCGGCGAGAGGACGTTCACGACGGCCGCCTCGAGGCCGCCGGTGCCGGCGCAGGACAGCATCGCGATCTCGCCGGCGGTCCCGAAATAGGGCTTCATGCCGGCCTGGATGCGGGCCAGGATCGCCGCGAACTCCGGGCCGCGGTGATTGATCATCTGCCGCCCGCCGACCTCGCGCACAGTCGGCGGCAGGCCGGTGGGACCCGGGATTCGCAGGTTGGGCTCGAAGCGCGACACAGGTGCCTCCGGCGATCAGAACGGGTGACGGGCGACCCTTCGATGGTCGCATGCGAGCCGTCCGGCTGTCATACCGGGCGCGGAACCTGCGCTCGGCGCCTCCGCGGCCGTGTACGATGGCGCCGGCCTTTGGGGCCCACACCAGGAGGTCGTGAGGGTGGGGGATACCAAGATGCCGCAGGCACCACAGGTGCCGAAGGAGGCGCCGGAGGGCCTGCGGAAGTTCATCGCGTGCGAGGCCAACCAGGTCACGCTCGAGAACGGGACGCTGAGCTGGCTGTCGGTGAGCGGGAAGGACGTCGTCCCGCCTGACGTCGCCCCGTACGTCCCGGACAAGATCCTCAATGGAACGGTCCATCCGGGCCTCACGATCACGCCGGACCCGTCGTCACCCGGCAAGGCCGAGATCAAGATCGGTATCGAGGTCCCGGGGCTGGGCACGGTCGGCCCGTCGATCCCAGCGTCGGTCGAGAACGGGACGCTGACGGCCGACACATCTGGCCTGCCCAAGGCGCTGAAGGATCCGATCGACTCGGCCATCAAGAACCTGAATGACTGGTTCAAGGCGAACCGGAAGGGCTTCGGTCCGCCGACCTTCGCGGCCGGGAAGACGACGCTCACCAAGATCGACCTTGCGCCCCCACCGGCCAAGACGACGCCCGAGCCGACACTGGCCCCCGGCCCCGACACCGTCAAGCCGCCACCACCGCCACCGCCCCCCGTCGTCCCTCCCGAGCCCCAAGCGGCCGGAACCGACTGGAGCCACCTCACCCCGACGCCAGAGCAGTGGGACAAGGCCCTTCAGGAGTCCAAGACGCAGGTCTCCACCAACCCACCGCCGCTTGTCGGCGCCGGCGGGCCGGGCGGGCCCAAGAGTCCCTCCGGCCTGGCGGACCTCGGCCGCCAGTATCTCGTCGGGCTCGTGATCGCGGCCATCGTCGTGGCCGGTGGCTTCGTCTTCATCGTCGGGCCTGCGGTGGGACTCTTCGGCGCAGCTCCAGCCGGCGCGACCCCGACCCCGGCGCCGGCTGCCACGCCCGAACCGACCCCGGCGCCCACGCCGACGCCCACCCCGGCGGGCGCGGTCGTGCGCAGCGACGACGGCCTGGTGGAGCTGACCGTCCCGAACGGCGCTGTCCCGCCGGGCACGAGCGTCTCGATCGCGGCGCGCGGCCAGGCCGACGCCCCGCCGGAGCTAGCGGGCGTCACCTTCCGATCTTCGTTCTATGACGTGATGCCGGGCCGACTGCAGTTCGCCATGCCGGCCACGTTCGAGCGGACCGTCGACGTGACGAAGCTCGGCTTCGACTTCGAGGCCGTCGGCTATCCCGTCATCTCGCTCGCCTTGCGCGACAGCGACGCGGCGTGGAGCTGGCTCGGCGGCCAGTCATTCGGGGTCGGCGGCCTCGAAGGCCTGGGCCCGGAGAACGTGCTGGTGCAGGCGGCGCAGCTGGACCGGACCGGTGATGTGTTCGGGTTCGGCGGGCAACTGTTCGTCCAGCTGGTCTCGTACCCCGAGTCGGGCGCAAGCCTCCTCGTCGGGCAGCCCACCCAGATCGTCGTCAAGGTCACGGCCCCGAGCTCCGAGGGAACCAACCGCCGGATCATCTCGCTGGAGCCGTTCGCATCACTGCCGGGGATCGTGGACTTCGGCGCCGAGACGCTGAGCCCGCCGGCGGACGGCATCCAGACGGCCGAGCTGTCCCTGACCTGCCAGAAGGAAGGGGAGTTGGTTGCGGGGTTCGAAATGGAGCTCACGCCGGGCGTGAGCTCGGCGCTCCTGGACCAGCTCGGCCTCGGGCAGCCGCCGGCGACGCAGGTCACCTTCTCGACATCGATCCACTGCGTGGACACGCTCCCCGCCGCGGCGCTCGACCTGCTCGGCGGCTGTGTCGCAGTGGTCCATACCCCGCTCGAGGGCGGGTATCCATCCCACCTCCAGTGGCGGTTCGACTTCGACGCCTCGCCGCCGCCTGTGGCCGGCACGACGCTCGAGCTCGCCTACGCGGAAGGCGCCTCGTCGATCGTGTACGACGATCTCCCGATCGCCGGGACCCAGGCAGCGTTTGACACCGGCATCACGCAGTACGGCACGAAGACCTTCCAGCGGCTCGTCGCCCACGCCCCCGACGGGACGGCAACCGACCTCACGAATGCCTTCATGGAGACGTTCGGGTCCTCCGCGAACGTGACCTCGTCCGAGCTGAACCTGGCTGGGAATCGCTGCGGCGGCTGACGGCGCCGGCTAGCGGCGGCTCGCAGCGCACTTGCTTAGGCCACGTAGCCTGGTCGGCGTCGGTCGACGCCGGGGTCGGAGGCGCCTCGCCTCAGCTTCCGGCGTCGCGCTTCTCGGTCTCCGCGATCCGGCGCCGGGCGGTTTCCCTGGCACGGGTCACGCCGTCGCCGACCTTCATGCCGTTGACCGTCGGTCCCGTTGACGCGCGGCGCTTCGGCGGGCCGGCCGCTCGGGCGGCACGCAGGCCGTCGAGCCGCTCGCGGATGTTGCGCTCGGCGCCCTGCTCGGTCGGCAGGTAATAGCGGCGGCCCATCTCCGCCAGCCGGTCCGGCAGGTACTGCTGGTCCACGTCGTGGCCCTCGAAATCGTGCGGAAAGCGGTACCCGACCCCGATCCCGTGGTGCTTCATCCGCCGGTCGCCCGCGCTCCGGAGGTGGTTCGGGACGGGCAGCGAGCCGTGCTCGAGGACGTCGGCCATCGCCGCCCAGTAGGCCTGGCCGGAGGCGTTCGACTTGACAGTCGAAGCGATGAATGCCGTCGCCTGGCCGAGGGCGTACTGCGCTTCCGGCAGGCCGACCCAGTCCAGCGCCTGGGCTGCGGCCACGGCGACCTGGAGGGCCCGCGGATCGGCGTTGCCGACGTCCTCCGAGGCGCTGATGATCAGCCGTCGTGCGATGAACTTCGGGTCCTCGCCGGCCGCGATCATGGCCGCCAGCCAGTACAGCGCCCCGTCCGGATCGTTCCCGCGGAGGCTCTTGATGAAGGCCGACACGGTGTCGTAGTGGCCATCGCCGGCGCGGTCGTAGGCCAGGACGCGCTGCTGGGCGGCGGCCTCCACATCGGTGAGCCGCGGCGTGACCCGGCCTTCGGCGTCGCGGACGTCCTCGCTCTCGGTCAGGGCGACTGCGCCTTCGAGGACGTTGAGGGCCGCCCGGGCATCGCCGCCGGCGATCGACACGAGGTGCTCGAACGCCTCATCGCCCAGCGCCACGCCGCCGTCCGGCCCGAGCTCGCCTGCCAGCCCCCGCTCGCCGTCGTCCAGCGCTCGCCGGACCAGCATGCCGACCTCCTCGTCCGTCAACGGCTCGAGGCGCCAGACCCGGAGCCGCGACAGCAGCGCCGAGATCACCTCGAAGTAGGGGTTCTCGGTCGTGGCGCCGATGAGGGTGATCGTGCCGTCCTCGACGTGGGGCAGGAGGGCGTCCTGCTGGGCCTTGTTGAAGCGGTGGATCTCATCGAGGAACAGGACCGTCTGCTGGCCGTGCAGGGCGAGCCGCTCCTGGGCGGCCGCGATCGCGCTGCGGACGTCGGCCACGCCGGCCATCACCGCCGAGAGGGTGGTGAACTCGGCTCCGACGGCCGCCGCGAGGAGGCGCGCCAGCGAGGTCTTGCCGGTGCCCGGCGGCCCCCACAGCAGGATCGACGACAGGTGGCCTCGTGCGACCGAGCGCCGGAGCGGCCCCCGCTCACCGACGAGGTGCTCCTGGCCGACGAACTCGTCGAGCGTGCGCGGCCGCATCCTGGCCGCCAGTGGCTGACGCTCCGGCGGCGGCTGGAAGAGCGCTTGCGGGCGGGCGCCGGATGGCCTGGATGGGCGGCTGGGCGGCATGCCGGCAGTGTAGGGCGGTCGCTCGCTGGCTCAGTCGGGGACCAGCCGCCGGGAGGCGCCCCGACGTCGCTAGATCGTGACGACGCCGAGGACGTTCACCAGGATGTGCAACGCGGCCAGGATCGCCACCATCAGGCCGCCGGTGAGCAGGATCCGGCGGACGTCGCGGGCCACGTAGGCGTATTCGTGGGCCGCACGAACGGACAGTGGCACATTGATGTCACCGGCCGCCGGGAGGTCGACCGCCGCTTGGGCGGCCGCGGCACGAGCGCGTCCGCGCTGGCGGGTTGCCTCCGC
>DASQFM010000255.1:0-6141 GCA_035633135.1 Candidatus Eiseniibacteriota bacterium | reverse complement strand
GATCTGCGGCAAACGTGTACTGGAGGAGATCGTTCGTGCCGATGCTGAAGAAGTCGACCTCCGCCGCGAACGCATCGGCCATGACGGCGGCGGCAGGGATCTCGATCATGATCCCGATCCGGACCCAAGTTGGAGCTGGCCGATCCGCCGCACGTGCCGCCTCCAGCTCGCCATCGATGATCGCGCGGGCCGCCCGGAGCTCCTGGAGGTCGGCGACCATCGGCAGGAGGATCCGGAGCTCGCCCCCGGCGGTGGCCCCGATCAGCGCCTCGATCTGGGCGCGGAAGAGGTCCGGCTCGCGGAGGCCGAGGCGGATCCCGCGGATCCCGAGCGCCGGGTTCGGCTCCGCCGGTCCGACCTGGTAGGCAGCCGGCTTGTCGCCGCCGATGTCGAGCGTCCGGAAGACGACCGGCCGGCCGGCCATGGCTCCCGCGATCCGCCGGTAGATGGCGCGTTGCTCCTCGGCACCTGGGGCCGTCGATCGGCCGAGGAACAGCAGCTCGGTCCGCACGAGCCCGATCCCGGCTGCGCCCGCATCGCGGGCGAGATCCGCCTCTCGGGCGGACCCGACGTTCGCCTCGATGAGCACGGGCAGCCCGGCATCGTCCTCGGGGCCGGCCGGGGCACCCATACCCGACGTCCCGACCGCCGCGGCGCGGAGCTCGTCCGGGCTGGGCTCGAGGAGCAAGCTTCCCGCCGAGCCATCGACCAGCGCCGGCTCGTCATCGCGGATGCGGTCGAGCGCCGTGCCGAGTCCCAGCACGAGCGGCAGGCCGAGCGCGCGGGCGACGATCGCGGCATGACCGTTCGGCGCGCCGCCGGCGAGTGCGAGGCCGGCCACGAGACCGGGCCGAAGGGCCGCCACGATCGAAGGGTCCAGGTCGTCCGCCACGATGACCGACGGGACCCCATCGGAGCGAACGAGGACCGAGGCCTCGCGCTGAAGCAGGATCCCGACGACCCGACGGGCAACGTCGCGGACGTCCGCAGCTCGCTCGCGAAAATACTCGTCGTCAACCGCGGCGAGCAGGTCCGCCTGCTCGCCGGCGACACGCTCGAATGCGGCCGCGGCGGAGGCTCCCGCCGCGACGGCTTCGAGGGATGGTTCGATCAAGCCTGGGTCCCGCGCGAACAGGGCCTGCGCCTCGAAGATCGCGCCGACCTCGGCGCCGACCCGCTCGGTCGTCGCGCGGCCGAGGACATCGAGCTGGCCGGCGGCCTTCTCGAGGGCCGCCTTCAGCCGGGCGGCTTCCTCGAGAGGGGCAGCGACGGGTGGCGGCGGAATCCCGTTCTGGCTCGGTGGGCTCGAGGACACCCGAAGGATCCGACCGATCCCCTGTCCCGGAGAGCCGGGCCGACCTTCGAGGCGTGCACGTGCCATCTCGTTTTCGGCCTCGGTCAGCCGGCTGGGTCGGGCCCGGCAGCGTCGGCGAGGGCACGCAGGAGCAGTGCAGCCGACGTCGCGCCGGGATCCTGGTGGCCGATGCTGCGCTCGCCGAGATATGAGGCCCGTCCCTTGGTCGCAAGCAGCGGGATCGTCGCCGCCGCGCCTGCCGCCGCCGCGTCGGCCGCGGCACCGAGGACAGCCCCCGATTCCGCCCCCGCGGCCAGGGCCGACCGGGCGGCATCCAGGGCGGGAATGAGGGCGTCGAGCATCGTCTTCTCACCGGCGGTGGCCTTGCCCAGCCCGCTGATGCCGCCGACAGCCGCGTCGAGCGCGGCGACGAACTTCGCCCCCGGCGCGGCGTCGCCAGCGGCGGCGAGGGCAGCGGAGGCTCGCAGGAACGCGGTCCCGTACAGCGGGCCGGCGGCTCCCCCGACGGTGCTGATCAACCGCTTGCCCGCGGTTCGCAAGGTCACGACGGCATCGTCGAGGTCGGAATCCGTCGTCGGGATCGTCCCCTCATCGAGGGTCGCGACGATCGCCCCGAACCCTCGATCCAGGTTCGTTCCGTGGTCGCCGTCGCCGATCGCCGCGTCCAGGGCGCTCAGCTCCGGCGCGTGCTCGTGGATGCGCCCCGCGGCCAGGCGGAGCCAGGCTTCGATGGCCCGGCGCATGTTGTCACCTCGTCCAGCTGGCGGTATCGGGAAGGTCGCTGCCGGGCCGAATGCGTCGACCCGGCAGCCAGGCAGCGATTGGTCCCGGCAGAGGATATCGGGACTCAGACCGCCCAGCGAAGGGCGGCAGTGTGGACCGGGGCGTCCCACCAGCGGACGAGGTCGTCATCGAGGCGCAGGAGGGTGACCGAGAAGCCGGCCATCTCGAGACTGGTGATGTAGCTCCCGACGAGGCTGCGCCCGATCGAGATGCCCTTGCCGGAGAGGATCGTGGCGACGCTGTTATAGGCGACGTAGAGCTCGATCAGCGGCGTACCGCCCATGCCGTTCACGAACGCCAGGACCGAATCGCCACGCTTGAGGGCCAGGTCGTCGACGATCGGACCGACGAGCCACTCCGCCAGGTCGCTGACGGGCGCGAGCTTCTCGCGCCGCCGGCCGGGTTCACCATGGATGCCGATTCCGACCTCGACCTCATCGTCGCCGAGGTCGAAGTTCGGGGTGCCGGCAGCCGGCACGATGCCGCTGGTCAGCGCGAGCCCCATCGAGCGGGCGTTGGCGTTGACCTTGACCGCCGTTGCGGTCACGTCGGCGAGCGATCCGCCGGCTTCGGCGTGGGCCCCCGCGATCTTTTCCAGGAGGACGGTCCCGCCGACGCCTCGACGCCCGGCGGTGTAGAGCGAATCCTGGACCGCGACGTCGTCGTTCGTGACGACGGTCGCGACCTCGATCTCTCCGGCAACGAGCTCGGCGGCGAGCTGGAAGTTGAGCACATCGCCGGTGTAGTTCTTGACGATGTGGAGGACGCCCGCGCCGCCGTCGACAGCTCGGGTGGCCGCTTCCATCTGGTCCGGGACCGGCGAGGTGAAGATGGCACCGGCGCAGGCGGCGTCGAGCATTCCAAGGCCGACGAATCCGCCGTGCAGCGGCTCGTGGCCGGATCCTCCACCCGAGACGAGCGCAACCTTCCCCGCCTTCGGGCCGCCGGCGCGCAGGACGTTGCTGTTCGGGAGGTCGATCTTCACCACGTCGGGGTGCGCGGCGCCCAGCCCCTGGAGCGCCTCCGGGACGATGTCCTCGACCCGGTTGATGAGCTTCTTCATGGCATGGACCTTTCTGTCGATGACGGTTTCCATCGGGGTCAGGCGTCCGCGTGGGCGAATTCGGCCACGGCCGGACCGGGCACGTTGCCGGTCTCGTGGTGGCCGACGAACTGGTACACGAACGCGCCGATCAGACCGCCCGCGATCGGGCCGACGATGTACGCGATGAGCTGGTCCCACTTCGGGGCGTGGCCGATGAGCTGTTCGACGAAGACGGGGCCGATCTGGCGGGCCGGGTTCAGCGCGGCACCGGTGATCGGGCCGACGAGGATGATCACGCCGTAGACGATGAAGCCGATGATGATTCCGGCGAACCCCGCGGGGGCGCGGCCGTCGACCGCCGAGCCGAAGACCGTGAAGACCAGGATCGCCGTGCCGATCGCTTCAGCGGCGATCGCGATCGCGATCCCGCTCGTCTCGGGGTTGTAGGTGACGGCGCCGAGGCCGAGGGTGGCCGGGTCGTTGCCGATCAGAATGATGTACGTGAGCACCGCGCCGACGATCGCGCCGACGAGCTGGGCGACGATGTAGTAGGCCGCGGTCGTCGAGTCGATCTTTCGCGTCGCGAGCAGGGCGAGCGTGACCGCCGGATTGATGTGGCAGCCGCTGATGTGTCCGACCGAGTAGACGGCCGCGAAGATCGCGAAGGCAAAGGCGAACGAGATCGTTGAGAGCTGCGCGCTGCCGAACGGCTGCTCGCCTGTCAGGAACACGGTCAGGGGCACCGACCCGGCACCGATGAACACGAGGATTGCGGTGCCGATGGCCTCGGCGGTGAACTTCTGGGCTGTGGTTGGAGACGACATCTGGAGGGCTCCCTTCAGCTTCGAGGCGACGGTCATGTCGCCGGGTCGACGGGCGGGCCGGGGATCTCCCGGCTGACGAACGGGCTGAGCTCGGAGACCAGCGCGTCGATGGCGGCGTCGGCGTCGGGACCGGCCGTCGCGATGACGATCTGGCTGCCGGGTCGAATGGCGAGTCCGAGGACCGCGATGAGGCTCTTGGCGTCGGCCTCTCGCGTCGCGCTGCGAATGCGGACGGTGCTGGCGAACCGGCTCGCCACCTGGACGAACCGCGCTGCAGGCCGCGCGTGCAGCCCGCTCGGGTCGAGAACGATCAGCTGGATCTCGGGCATCTCAGGACCCCAGGAGCTTGGTCATCGTCGAGCCGCCCGCGGCAGCCGCCGCGACCTCCTCGATCGATGCCCCGACACTGGCCTGGACCGCGGCGAGGATCGCCCCTTCGACGAGCGGTGCCTCGCTGATCCGGACCCGGGCGCGTTCGTCCTCGGTCAGCTCCTCGAGGGCGAGCTCGAGGCTGAGGGCGGCACTGCCCAGGTCGAGCAGGACAAGGACACCGGGGGTGCCCTCTGACCCGGATGCGACGGCGCTTCGAAGCGCCGCGGCGATCCTGGTCGTGCTCGTGCCCAGGCGCCCATCCTCCGTCCCACCCGCGATCTCGACGCGAACGTCGGCGCCGGCGACCTGAACGACCATGTCGCGCAGGCCTTCGACGAGCATCGCGCTGTGGGAGATCAGGACCAGGTTGACCAACTGCACCTCCGCCTTTGATGGGTTGACGGAGGAGATCGTCCGGGGGGACCTGTCAAGAACCAAGCAACGGGGCGTCAGCAAGTTCGTTGAACTGCTCGTCTCGGTCCCGAATGAGCTCGACCACCGTTGCCGCATCGGTAAACGGCTGCCTACACTCCGGCGACCGATCGTGGCGGCCGCCCCGTGGTCGACCGAATCGGACGACGAAGGTCCGTTCCGCCCTCATGCAGACCCTGACCGAACCGATCCTCGACGCTGCCGTGGTTCGGGCGGCGATCGTCCGTTGCCGCATCGCCGTGGAGCGCCATCGACGCATGCTGACCCGACTTGACGCCGTGCTCGGCGACGGCGACCACGGTGACAACCTCGTCACGGGCTTCCGTGCCGCCGAGATGCATGTCGCCGAGCTCCCGGCGGACACAGCGCCGGGCGAGCTGTTCCGCGCCGTCGGCCATCGTCTGGTTGCGGCCGTCGGCGGTGCATCCGGGCCGCTCTACGGCACGGCGTTCATCGAGGCGGGATTCTCGGCCGGCGCGGCGATCACGATCGATGGCCCAATGGCCGGCGCCATGCTCGCCGCCGCCGCCGCAGGACTCGCCCGCCGGGGTCGTTGCTCGGTCGGAGACAAGACGATCCTCGACACGCTCCAGCCCGCCGCGACGGCGTTCGCGAACGCCGTCCGCGGCCGGGCGACCGCGGGCGAAGCCAGCGCGGCGATGCTCGCTGCGGCTGCTGCCGGGATGCGCTCCACGCGGCCCCTCGTCGCCCGCCGCGGGCTGGCCCTCCGCCTCGGCTCGCGCTCGGCCGGTCATCTCGACCCGGGCGCGGTCTCGTGCTTCGTGATCCTTCGGGCATTGGTCGGGCCGTGACGGCGGCGGACCTCAGGGCACGGATCGCAACGCTCGAACGGGAGAGCCGGCGCGCGTTCGACGAGGCCCAGCGCGAGGCGGACGCGTTGTTCGCCCAGTACCAGCTCAGCCAGCTCATCGCCTCGGGCGGATCTCCAGCCGAGCTCGGCACCGCGGTCCTCGTCGAGCTCACGCGACTCGCCGGCGCAACCGAAGGCGCCCTGTGGCTCGGCGTCCCGGACGGGCCGGAGCTACGGCTGATCGCCGCGAGCCGGCCGATCACGATCCCGACCCGGCAAGCCGATCTGGTGACGGGTCGAGCATGGTGCGCCGAGCAGGCTCATTGCACGGGTGTCGTCCTCAGCGACGAGCCACCGGTGATGCTGCTCGCCGTGTGGTCGACACCGGACGCGCCGCTCGACGAGGACGGGCTTCGGATCGCCCAGCTGGCCCGCCACGAGCTAGCGGTGGCGTTTCAGGGTGCCCGCCTGCGGGAGGCGCTCGATCGAGAACGCAGCGAGCTGTCCGAGATCGTCGAGGGAGCCACCGACCTCATCATCCAGGTCGATGCGGATCTCC
>DASQFM010000254.1:0-11711 GCA_035633135.1 Candidatus Eiseniibacteriota bacterium | reverse complement strand
GGACGTCAAATGCAAGGGCTTCGACGACTGGATCAAGGCCTGGCTAGAGGTCCGCAGCTAGTCATCGCACGACCGATCCTGCAGGCACCTGCCTGACGGCACGGCCCGGGGCACCTCGACCGAGGGCCCCGGGCCGTCCTCGATGATGAGGTCAGGGTGACGACCGCTCCGACGACCGCACGCAGGAAGCCATCGCTCGCCCGCCGGAGCGCCTCCTGGCTGCACCGGCACGCCCGGCTCCGCCTGGGCCTGCTGCTTGCAACCCCCGGTGCGTGGCTGGTCGTCGTCTACCTGGGATCGCTGCTGATCTTCTTCAGTAACGCCTTCTGGCAGCGCGACGAGTTCACCGGCCACATCATCCGCAACTTCAGCCTCGACAACTTCATTGAGCTGGCCGACGCACCGTATCCGGAGGTCACCCTCAGGACGGTCATCGTGGCCATCGCCGTCACCATCACCTGCGCCGTGATCGCCTTCCCGATCGCCTTCTACATGGCCCGGATCGCGACGCGGCGGGTGCGGGCCTTCCTGATCGTCGCCGTGGTGGTCCCGCTGTGGGCGAGCTACGTCATCAAGGTCTACTCGTGGCGGATCGTCCTCGCCGAGGAGGGCGTGCTCAACTGGCTCCTGGAGCCGCTCGGCCTCCGAGGCCCGGGCCAGGGGATCCTGGCTGTCTGGCTGGTCCTCAGCTACCTCTGGCTGCCGTACATGATCCTGCCCATCTACGCCGGGCTGGAGCGAATCCCGAGCTCCCTGCTCGAAGCCTCGGCGGACCTGGGCGGGCGCTCGATGACGACGTTCCGGCGCGTGATCCTGCCCCTGGCCATGCCGGCGGTCATCGCCGGGTCGATCTTCACCTTCTCCCTGTCGATCGGCGACTACATAGCTCCAACACTGGTGTCGAACACCATCTTCATCGGCAACGCCATCTTCCTCAACGTTGGGGTGGCCGGCGACATCCCGTTCGCGGCGGCCTACTCGATGGTGCCGCTGGTCATCATCGTGGTGTACCTCCTCATCGCCCGGCGCCTCGGCGCGTTCGAGGCACTCTGATGATCATCGGCGGCCCTGCGCGATCGTTCCTTCGGGTGGCGACCGCGCTGACGCTCCTGTTCATCTATGTGCCCATCGCGCTCGTCTTCGTCTATGCGCTGAACGAATCGGCCAGCACGGTGTGGCCACCGGTCGCCTTCTCCTTCAAGTGGATCTTCGAGGCGATCGAGAACACGGCGCTGATCGAGGCCTTTCTGACGTCGCTGACCGTGGCCTTCGGCGCGACCGTCATCGCCCTCGTGCTGGGAACGCTGGCGTCGATGGCCGTCTCTCGGTACCGCTTCTTCGGCCGCGAGGCGATCTCGTTCGTGGTCATCTTCCCCATCGCCTTGCCGGGCATCGTCACGGGCATCGCGCTGGCGACGTCGTTCGCGCAGCTCGACTTCCCGCTCGGCATCCTGTCGATCGTGGTCGGTCACGCCACCTTCTGCATCGTCATCGTCTACAACAACGCCCTGGCCCGACTGCGACGGACGGCCGGCTCGTTCGAGGAGGCGTCGGCGGATCTCGGGGCGCAGACCTGGCAGACGTTCCGGTACGTCACCTTCCCGGCCCTGCGGTCGGCGCTCTTCGCGGGAGGCTTGCTGGCCTTCGCGCTCTCGTTCGACGAGGTCATCGTGACCATCTTCACAAACGGCGGCGTCAAGACCCTGCCCATCTGGATCTTCGAGAGCTACCAGAACGCCAACCAGGTGCCGCTCGTCAGCGTCGCCGGGGCGATCGCCATCGTGCTATCGGTCATCCCGGTCTATCTCGCCATGCGTATCACCGGCGACGCGAGCGGCGTGACCGGAGCACGCGGCTGACGATTCCGGTTCGCGCCCGGCAGTACGATCGCATCGATGCCGGCCCCAGCCGTCGATCTCGCCGCCGCTCGAGCCGCGCTTACAGCCGAGCGAGGCCGCCTGCTCGACGAGCTCGGCGAGCCGATCGAGAACCCCGGCCAGATGACCTACGGCTCGCAGGCCGCCTCCGCCAGCCAGGTGTTCGAGCAACAGCGCGACCTCGCGCTCCGGGAGCACTCGCGCGCCGAGCTGGCGCGCGTGGACGCCGCGCTGCGCGCGCTCGACAACGGGACCTACGGCGCGTGTGTCAGTTGCGGCAATCCGATCGCCCCTGAGCGGCTCGAGGCGATTCCGTGGGCGCCCACGTGCATCGACTGCGCACGGAAAGCCGGCAGATGAGCGAGCGCGACGTGATGACGACTGTCGCCGCGACCCGGGCTGGCGAGGCGGCGGCTGGACCGGCCGCAGGTGACGTTCCGCTCGTCACGCTCGAGGACATCCGAGCCGCCGCGGCGAATCTCGCCGGCGTGGCCCTCCGCACGCCGCTGATCCCGTTCGGCACCATCGCCGGTGGGCCTCGTGTCCTGCTCAAGGCCGAGTCGCTGCAGCCCGTCGGCGCGTACAAGATCCGGGGCGCCTACCACGCGATCTCGTCGCTGACGCCCTCCGAGCGGGCCCGCGGGGTCGTGACCCACTCGTCCGGCAACCACGCCCAGGGCGTCGCCCGCGCGGCGCGCCTGCTCGGCGTTCACGCCGTGATCGTGATGCCGTCCGATGCCCCCGCGATCAAGCGCCGTCGCGTCGAGGCCGACGGCGCCGAGATCGTCACCGTCGGCGGGATCAGCGGCGAGCGCGAGGAGATGGCGGAACGGCTGGCGGCCGAGCGCGGCCTCATGCCGATCCCGCCCTACGACGACGACCGGATCATCGCCGGCCAGGGAACGTGCGGGCTCGAGATCGCCGAAGACGTCCCGGACCTGGCCGCGGTCCTCGTCCCGATCGGAGGTGGCGGGCTGGCAAGCGGGGTTTCGGCCGCCATCCGGGCCCTCGTCCCCAGCGCCCGAATCATCGGGGTCGAGCCGGAGCTGGCCGCCGACGCCGCCGAATCGCTGCGCGAGGGCCGGGTCGTGCGCTGGGACGGCGCCCTGACCAGCCGGACGATCGCCGACGGGACCCGCACTCAATCGATCGGCCGGCGCAACTTCGCCCACCTCTCGCGCCTCCTCGACGACATCGTCACGGTCACCGAGGCGGAGATCGCGGCGGCGGTCCGGCTGATTGCCGAGGAGAGCCGCCTGGTCGCCGAGCCGTCCGGTGCGCTTGCCCCTGCCGCGGCACGGTTCCGGGCCCGCGAGGCCGGCATCGCGGGCCTGAAAGGGACCGCGGTCGCCGTGGTCAGCGGCGGAAATGTCGATCCAGAGCGCTACCGGGAGTTGCTCGCGTCGCCTCTGCCCTCAGGCGCCTGAGCTTCCACCAGCTTCCGGGCCGCGAGGGTGTCGGCGCGGGTCCGCAGGAGCTCACGCTGGACGTCGGCCCGCCGCTCTGCGGCCGGCTCGTCCCGGGACTCTTTCCGCATCCAGCCGCCCACGACGGCGAGAATCGCGGCGACGAACACGACGTCGCTGATGACCCACATGATCCCGGCCGCGAGCTGCTGATCCGCCAGGGCGGTGATCCCGTAGGGCGATCCGAGGGTCGCGTAGTGGCGATACAGCGGCGCGTCGGTGAACAGCACCGCCATCGCCAGAAATGAGCTCAGCGGCATCTGCACGAGCAGGTAGAGCACCCGCGCGGCGTGGCCGATGCGGACCCTCGAGGGGTCGATCGCGACGACGGGCCACCAGAAGAGGAGCGCCGCGCCGAGGAACAGCGCGTGCTCGAGGTCATGGACGAAGCGGTCCTCGAGGGCCAGGTCGAACAGCGGCGAGAAGTGGCTGACCCACAGGACCGTCGTGAAGGTCACCGCGGCCACCACGGGATGGCCCACCGCGGCGACCACCGGCGAGTGCAGGAGCGGCATGATCCAGCGCTGCCGGACGCCGGGTGATGCCACTCGGAGCAGCTGGGTGACCGGCGCGGCGAGCACCAGCAACGGCGCGGCCACCAGCATCAGCAGCAGGTGCTGGACCATGTGGACCGAGAACAACGTGGTGTCGTAGCGCTCGATGCCGGACATGAGGGCCACGGCAATGACGGCCAGGCCGCCAAGGAATGCGACCGTCCGGAGGACCGGGACGGGACTCGCCGGGTGGGCCCGATCGACGCGATCGACCATGACCAGCCAGCCGATGGCCAGGCCCGCGAGCGGCAGCGCGACCAGCGGCTCGATCGTCCAGCCGAGCGCGAGGTCCGGCGGCGCCGCTGGAACCGCGCCATGGGCAACAACCTCCCGAACGCCCAGGAAGAGCAGGGAGGTTGCGGACACCGAGCTTGCCGCGAGGGACCGCAAGGCCAGCGACCGAAGCATCGATCTCAAGTGGCGCACGGCCCAATCGTCGCACGCTTGCCTCGCCGCCTCTGTTCGGTCAAATGTTCCGGAGCGGAACCTGGTCGACGGCGCACGGGTTCACCTTCTGTCAGGAGTCCGCCTCGCGAACAGGTGTCGCAACGAAGGCCCCGGATCGACGTTCCAAGTTCGGCACCGACACATCTGACGCAAGACGACGGGCCGCTGCGGGTCTGCGCGGCGCCCATGGTCGAGGTGCGCCGGCGATGGGCTCGGCCACGCCTGGCGACGCTTGGGCTGGCAGACCTGGCAATGTGCGGCCGGAGCTCCCGGAGCCATGCCCGGCCAGGGCACAGCCGCACGCGCGAGATGGTGGCCGCGTTATGATTTCGATCGGCTGACCCGGGATGGTCGGCCGTTCGCGTCCTGTCCGGGCTGCCGCGTCCCCGGCGCCGGTCCCCTGTCCGCCCGCTCAACGAGGACATGCGATTGTCGAGCAGCCCGAGGAAGCGACCCGCCTCCGAAGCCCTCGTCGCCGGCGGTGTGGTGGTCGTGCTCCTCGCAATCGTGGCGGCCGTCTTCCTGAGCGGCCAGGGCGCCACGCTGTACCCGCCCAATCCCGTGACCGAGCAGGGCCACGACATCAAGCGCCTCTACGACATCACCTTCGCGATCGCCGTCGCGATCTTCATCGCGGTCGAGGGCCTCATCGTCTGGAGCATCGTCCGCTATCGCCGCCGCCCCGGTGACGACGAGCTGCCGCCCCAGACCCACGGCAACAACCTCGTCGAGGTCATCTGGACGCTCATCCCGACGGTGATCGTGCTGTATCTCTTTGCCATTTCATGGCAGTCGCTCAACACGGTCGACGCGCTGAGCAGCGATCCCGACATCCGGGTCCACGCCGTCGCCGGCCAGTTCATCTGGACGTTCGAATACCTCGACCAGGCCGGCAACGTGGTCGCCACCCAACAGGCGCCCGCCTACGGGGCCGGCGGACCCGATTGCCCGACCCCGGCGATGACCAATCCGGCCTGCGGCGGGATGGCGGTGCCCGTGGACAGGTCCGTCCAGGTCACCCTCGACAGCCCCGACGTGATCCACGCCTTCTACGTCCCGCGCTTCCTGTTCAAGCGCGACGTCGTGCCGGGCCAGACCAACCGCTTCGAATTCACGGTCGACGCCGCCGAGGCCGGCCAGGTCTTCGGCGGCCAGTGCGCCGAGCTGTGCGGGACCGGCCACCGGACGATGCTGTTCAGCGTCGTCGCGCTCAGCGGATCGGACTACGACACCTGGCTGGCAGCCCTGGTCGAGCGGGCCAACGCGACGCCGCCCCCACCCCCGAGCGGCGCGACGACGCTCCAACTGACCGCCAAGGACATCGCCTTCGACAAGCGCGAGCTGTCCGTTCCCGCGAACGCGTCGTTTGTGATCGACTTCGTGAACGCCGACCCGGCCGGGGTCGCCCATGACGTGGACATCCGCCAGTCGGACGGCAAGACCGTCGTGGTCGACCAGCAGACCGCCGATGGCGGCAAGCAATCGCAGTACACCTACGAGGGGCTGCCGGCCGGCACCTACACCTTCATCTGCTCGATCCACCCGGTGCCCGCGATGACCGGCACGCTGACGGTCCAGTAAGGAGCCTCGACATGGCGACCCACGCCCTTGCCCCGGCTGCTGTCACGTATCGGCCCGGCCTGTACGCGTGGTTGACGACGACCGACCACAAGAAGATCGGGATCATGTACCTCATCAACTCGTTCCTGTTCTTCCTGATCGGGGGCCTCTTCGCGCTCGCCGTGCGGGCTGAGCTGGCCGTCCCTGGCCTCCAGGTCTTCACCAACGAGAACGTCTACAACGAGTCGTTCTCGATCCACGCGACGGTGATGATCTTCCTGTTCATCATCCCGATCCTGGCGGGCCTCGGGAACTACACCGTCCCGCTGATGATCGGCGCGCCGGACATGGCGTTTCCCCGGATCAACGCCCTGTCGTTCTGGATGCTGCCGCTGGGCGGGATCCTGCTGCTATCCGGGTTCCTCGCCGGCGGTGCCGCGGCGGCGGGCTGGACGAGCTATCCACCGCTGTCCTCGATCGGGCCTCTCGCCTCTCCCGGCGCCGGACAGGACCTTTGGATCGTGTCCCTCGTCCTGATCGGGACCAGCTCGATCCTGGGCGGGATCAACTTCCTGGTCACGATCTTCAAGATGCGCGCGCCCGGGATGACCCTGTTCCGGATGCCGATCATGGTCTGGACGATGCTCGTGACGAGCGTCCTCGTGGTCATGGCCACGCCGGTCATCACGAGCGCCCTGGTGATGCTGTTCATCGACCGCAACCTCGGCGGCCACTTCTACGACCCGTTCGCGGGCGGCAACGCGGTGCTCTACCAGAACATCTTCTGGTTCTACTCGCACCCGGCCGTGTACGTCATGGTCCTGCCGGCGATGGGCGTCATCAGCGAGGTCCTGCCGGTCTTCTCGCGCAAGCCGCTGTTCGGCTACAAGGCCTTCATTTTCGCGACGGCCGCGATCGGCGCCCTCGGCTTCTCGGTCTGGGCCCACCACATGTTCACCACGGGGGCGGTCTTCCTGCCGTTCTTCAGCCTCATCACCTTCCTCATCGCGGTCCCGACCGGGGTGAAGATGTTCAACTGGGTCTTCACCCTGTTCCGCGGCCAGATCAGCCTGTCGACCCCGCTGATCTTCGCGGTTGGCTTCCTGACGATGTTCCTGATCGGCGGCATCAACGGCGCCTTCAGCGCCGCCGTGCCGGTCGACTTCGCGCTCCACGACACCTACTGGGTCGTCGCCCATCTCCACTACGTGCTGTTCGGCGGCTCGGTGTTCGGGCTGTTCGCCGGCATCTACTACTGGTTCCCCAAGATGACCGGCCGGCTGCTGAGCGAGGGGTTTGGCAAGGTCCACTTCGTGCTGATGTTCATCGGCTTCAACCTGACGTTCTTCCCGATGCACATGCTCGGCCTGGCCGGCATGCCCCGCCGGATCGCCGACTACGCCAGCGGCGCCGGCTGGAACGACTGGAACCTCGCCGCCTCGATCGGTGGCTTCCTGATCGGCGTGTCGATGCTGCCGTTCCTGTGGAATATCTTCGTCTCGCTGCGCACCGGCCGGATCGCCGGCGACGACCCGTGGGAGGGCAACACCCTGGAGTGGGCCACGACCTCCCCGCCGCCCCCGTACAACTTCGACCGGCTGCCCGAGATCCGCTCCGAGCGGCCGGTGTTCGACGCCCGCCACGGCCTGATCGGCCACGCGGCGAAGGACTGACCGGGTGACCGCCGACAGCCACGCCCTCGCCCCGCTGGATCAGACGGGTCTCGTCGCATCAGTCGGCAGCGCGGTCCCGGTGGGGCACGTCCGGGGTGGGATCAGCAACCCCGTCCTGGGGATGCTGCTGTTCATCACCTCGGAGGTGATGTTCTTCGCCGGCCTGTTCGCCGCCTACTTCGCGACCCGCGCCCAGAACCGGCCGTGGCCACCGGCCGAGTTCGACGGCATCCTCAATCCGCTGTCGCTGATCCTCGTGGCGACGGTCATCCTCATCACCAGCTCCTTCACCTGCCAGTTCGCGATCTGGTCGATCCAGCGCGGTGACCGGCGCGGCTTCATCCGCAACATCTCGGTCACATTCGTCCTGGGGATCGTGTTCCTGCTCCTCCAGGCGTACGACTACAGCCTCCTGTTCGGCGAAGGCATGTCGATGGGCTCCGGGCCCTTCGGAACGACCTACTTCACCCTGACGGGCTTCCACGGGGCGCACGTCTTCGGCGGCGTGCTGATGCTCGGGGTGATCCTGTATCGGGGCATGCTCGGCCAGTTCTCGGCCCGCCACCACGACGCCGTGGAGGCCGTCTCGCTGTACTGGCACTTCGTGGACGTCGTCTGGATCCTGCTCTTCTCGGTCCTCTACCTGCTGTAGTCGAGGGTCCCCGACTAATGCCCAGCCTTCGCACCAGCTCGATCACCATCGGCGTCTCGTTCGTCGCGACGGCGGTCGCGTACGCGTTCTTCGCGCCGATCTTCGGGTACCCCATCGAATGGGCCGGCGTGACCATGCTAGGCGCCCTGGGCATCGCCCTCGGGCTCATGTGGTACGTCCTGAACGCGGGCGAGAGCGGTCGCTGACCTCCGATGGAGGCCCTCTGGAAGTCGATCCTCGACATCCTGACCCCGCTCGTCATTCCGGACTGGGGTGCGCTCATCAGCCTCCTCCCGGTGTTTGTCGCGATCCTCGTCGTGGCCTGGTTCGCGCTCACCATCCGACGCTTTGCCACGGCCGGCCCGACGCGCCGGGCCCCTGCTCGAGTCGACCCGATCGCGCCGCCGACGCTCCACATGCCGGGGCCGTCGATCGCGCCGCTCCTGGCCGCGTTCGGGACCTTCGCCCTGTTCTTCGGCCTGGTCTTCCGGCCGGCGCTGCCGTTCGGCGTGGTGATCCTGATCGTGACGCTTGCCATCTGGGGCCGCGAGGCGCTGCGCGACTACGAGCACCTCGAGCCGTCCCCGCTTCCGCCCGTCGTGGTACATCCGGGACCGCCGCCCGGCGTCCACATGCCGGGTCCGTCGATCCGTCCGCTCCTCGGCGCCCTCGGCTCGGCCGCCCTCCTCGGCGGGCTCGTCATCCGGGGCTGGGTGCTGGTCCTGGCCGTCGTCTTCCTGGCCTGGACGCTCGTGGGCTGGCTGGTCGACGCGACCGCCGAATACCGGATGACCGAGCGCGCCGACCAGACCGGACACCTCGAGAACATCCCGCCACGGAAGTGGCCCGGCCGGACGCTGCAGGCGTTCGCCGTCCTGTTCGTGCTCGTCGGGATGCTCCAGCTCGGTGTCTTCCCGCCGCCGAGCGGCACGACGGCAGGCGGCCCGGGTGCTTCCCCGGGTGCCTCGGGAGCGCCCGCGGGCTCGGGTGCGCCTGGCGGTCCCGCTGAATCTCTCCCGCCCGGCACGTTCCTGGTCGTCGCCAAGGACGTCGCCTTCGACACCCACGACCTGACAGTCGATGCGGGCAAGCCGTTCGCGATCGATTTCAGGAACGAGGACCCGGCCGGGCTGCCCCACGACGTCGACATCCGGGCCGCCGACACGACGACCGTCGTCCAGGACCAGCCCTACACCGACGGCGGCAAGGAATCGCTGTACCAGTACACGCCGCTCCAGCCGGGGACCTACGTCTTCATCTGTTCGGTCCATCCGATCCCGGCGATGACCGGGACCCTGACGGTCAAGTAGGGCGCGTTGATGCGGCCCCATTGCGGCGTTGCCGCCTGCGCTCCCTCGCTCACGCACCGTCTGGTGCGCTCGCTCCGGTGCTCGGCGGCGCCTTGCGCTCGGGCCGCCTGAACGCACCCTAAGTAGGCATCCGCCACGCTGGTTCGAATCCCGCCCCGCCGTCGACCGATCATCCTCGGCCTTGCCGTGGCCGTCGCCGCGACCCTCGTCGTCGTCTGGCTGGCCGGCGCCCTGCGGCCGGTCGCGCCCGGCGAGCAATCGGGGATCGCCCGCGGTCAGCCGGCACCGGCGATCGTCGGGCTGACGCTCGACGGGGCGCCGTTCGACCTTTCCACCCTGCGCGGGCATCCGGTGATCGTCAACTTCTGGGGTCCGGGGTGCGCGCCATGCCGCGACGAGTTTCCGATGTTCAAGGCCAAGCTGGCGGAGCACGCCACGGACGGCCTGGCCATCGTCGGAGTGCTCATGTTCGACGCCCCAGCGCCGGCCCGCGACTTCATCGCCCAGTACGGCGCCACGTGGCCGACGGTGGACGACCCCGGTGCGGCCATCCGAACGAAGTACCGCGTCGTCGCCCGGCCGCAGTCGTACTTCATCGATCGGGCGGGCATCCTCCGCGAGATCCAGGTCGGCCAGGTGAGCGACGCCGATTTCGAGCGGCTGTACGCCTCGATCTCGAGGTGACGGCCGAGCCCGGTGTGGCGGCACCCGGTGAGGCGGCGCCGGCCCGCGAGGGGTCGGACGGCGTCCAGCGCGACCCGGCCGCGATCGAGGTCCAGGGCCTCCGGAAACGCTACGGGGAGCGAACCGTCCTCGACGGCGTCGACCTCCGGGTTCGCGCGGGCGAGCTGGTCGCGCTGCTCGGCCCGAACGGCGCCGGCAAGACGACGGCCGTCGAGATCATCGAGGGCTACCGCGCCGGCGAAGCCGGGAGCGTTCGCGTCCTGGGCCTCGATCCACGGCGTGGCGGGCGGGCGCTTCGTGCCCGCGTCGGACTCATGCTCCAGGACGGTGGGCTCAATCCCCACTCCAGCCCGCGCGACGTCCTGCGGCTGTACGGCGCGTTCTTCGAGGGCGGGCGAAACCCGGAGGTCCTGCTCGACCTCGTGGGGCTTCGCGGCGTCGCGCGGACCCGCATCCGACGCCTGTCCGGTGGCGAGCGCCAGCGACTGTCACTCGCCCTCGCTCTCGTCGGCGAGCCCGAGGTCCTGATCCTCGACGAGCCGACGGCCGGGATGGATCCCGAGGCCAAGCGCAGCACCCGCGGGCTGATCGCGGAGCTGCGGGCCAGGGGCCGCACGATCCTGCTGACGACCCACGACCTGGCGGACGTCGAGCGGCTGGCGGATCGGGTGGTGATCCTGCATGGCGGGCACGTGGTGGCTGAGGGCACGCCGGCCGAACTCGCCGGCGGCGCCGAGCCACGGGTGCGGTTCCGCCTCGCCGCCCAGGCCACCGAGAAGGACCTCGAGGCGCTCGGGCCGTGGCTGCGACGGGCGGCGCCGGAGGCTGCCGTGGCCGCACTGCCGAGCGAGGGCCGGGCGGCATTCCTGGTCGAAGGAGCCGCCGCCAACCCGGCCCTCGTCGCGGCGGTGGCCTGGTGGGCCGCCGATCGCTCGATCTCGATCGTTGAGCTGAACGCCGGCTCAACGACGCTCGAGGATCGCTACCTCGAGTTGACCGGTGATCGCGACGTCGAGGCAGTCGGGTGAGGCTCTCCGAGGGCCCCGATCCATGCTGGGGATCCAGGAGGGCGAGGTCGTCCGGATCCTCCCGACTTCTCTGGACGCGATCAGGCAGATCGTTCCAATGAAGCGGAACAATTCCGGATGGTTGGAACCATCCGGCGAAGCCGTGGACAGGGGAGCTCGGTGAGCCGGCCAGCGCCGGCCTGGCGGGCGGTGGCCGCCGTCGCGGCGATGGAGCTGCGGCAGACGGCTCGTCGGGGCGAGAACGTGCTCGTCACGCTCATCATCCCGCCCGCGGTGCTGCTGTTCTTCGCGACTGCCGGCATCGTGCCCGGCATCGCCGGGCGGCCGGTTGATTTCCTGCTGCCCGGCACGCTCGCACTCGCGGTCATCGCCAGCGGCCTAGTGAACCTGGGGATCGCGACCGCGTACGAGCGCTCGTACGGCGTCCTCAAGCGGCTCGGCGGATCGCCGTTGCCGCGGT
>DASQFM010000253.1:0-1675 GCA_035633135.1 Candidatus Eiseniibacteriota bacterium | reverse complement strand
TCGCGCGATCGGGATCGGCGCGCCACGGTTCTGCCGCCGGTTGCGCCGTCGGTGGACGCCCGCCACCACCCCGGACCATCCGCGACCGGCCGGTGGCCAGTCGCTCGTACGCCTCCTGGATCGCAAGGAAGCGCGGCAGGGCGCTCGGGCCAGCCGAATCGGGGTGATAGACCTTGGCCAGGCGCCGGTAGGCACGCTTGATGTCCGCCTGGCTGGCGCCCGGCTGGAGCTCGAGCGTCCGGTACGGATCCGTCAGCGGACGAGCTCGCCGAGCGGCACCAGGTCGAACGAGGCGATGGCCTCGGCCCCGATGCGCCCGTGCGGGTCGAGGCTCACCGGGCGGTGGTAGCGGGAGAGCATCCGCAGCCGCTGGCCATCGAGGGCCCCCGCCTGGTGCAGGGCCTCGACCGAGGCCGCCCAGGTCCCGCGGTCGTAGCCGTCGCCGTCCTCGATCTTGATGGCCATCCCTGTGGCGCGGTGGATCCGCCGACTTGCCCGCGCGCCGGGCACGATGGCCAGGCCGCGAAGGGCCTCCATGCCGCCCTTCGAGATGAGCCGGCCGGGCAGCGCCTTCATCATCGAGGTGTCGATCCGGTCGCGCGTCCCGCCGACGAGCTCGGGATGGGCAAGCATGGCGTCTCGGACCGACGTCATCGCCGGGACCAGTGCGGTTCGCGGATCCTCCTCCGGAACGCCGGCCGGATCCGCCAGGAAGGCATACGCCCGCGCCACCTCGCTGAGCGGGAAGGCGTAGGTCGGCACGCCGCAGCCGTCGATGCCGAGGCGGAGCTTCGCCCGGGTCGTCAGGAAGACCCTCGCCACCGCGTCGGCGTAGGCCACCTGGGCCGGATGGTCGTCCAGCCAGTAGCCCTCGGTCGACCAGCCGCCGAGGCGGGACAGCAGCAGGAAGACCGAGTGCTGGCCGGAGCACATGTGGCGGATCGGGCTCGTCCGCTCGCCGTCGCGGGCCAGTCGGGCCGCGGTGAGCGCGTCGAGCGGCATGCCCTCGGTCCCGCACGCGAGCGCCGACTGGCTGACCCCGATGCGGCGGTACATCGCCTGCAGCGTCCGCACGTGGAGGTCCTCGCCGGAGTGGCTGCTGGCCATGATCGCGAGCTCGGGCGGTTCAAGGGCGAAGTCGCGCACCCCGTCAGCTTCGAGGAGGGCGATGACCCCGAACGGCTTCACGCACGATCGGAGATTGACGATGTGCTCCGGGTCGCCGAGCACCCGGATGACCGTCCCGGTCACGTCGACCTCGACGATGTCGCCGCGATGGACGCTCTCTTCGACGCCGTTCCGAAGCTGCCGGACGAGGACCGGCGGAGCGACCCGGCGAACGAGTGGATCCCGGCGTGCCTGCAGCGCGGCCGGACGCGCCTGTGATGGGCCGGTCGGCGCAGTTGAGGCAGGCACGGACAAACGTTACGGAGGCCCGAGGGCCGCGTCAAACGGATCTTGCCAACGGGCTGGCGAGCGGCCGGCCGGGCCTCGCCGGCGGGCCCGTCCGGCTCCGAAATATCCCGGCCTTGCCCGATGCTACGATCGCCCGCGACGCCAATCCCAGCCGCTCGGATCGCGGGCTGGCGGCCCGCCCCTGGAGGCCCCGTCGATGCAGCTGCCGACGCTCCACGTATCCCAGCACCCGGCAGTGCTCCACAAGCTCCGCATCCTG
>DASQFM010000252.1:0-3552 GCA_035633135.1 Candidatus Eiseniibacteriota bacterium | reverse complement strand
ATCGCCACCGCCGGCCAGCGTGCCAGCAGCGCCAGGGTCCGCGCCTCGAACACCCAGACCCCGGTCGACGCCGGCAACGGTCCGGACAACAGCTCGCCGGCCGTCGAGCGCATCCCGATGGCATAGAGAATCGACCCGTCGCGCGAGCCGACAAAGCGCGGGTGACCAAGCGCGGTCGCCGGCAGGAGCTGCGCCCACACGGCACGTCGATCGCCCGACTCATTGGGCCACGGCGCGCCCGCGGGCTGCACGGCGTCGATCTCATCGGCGCTGCCGGCGAGGGTTCGGCTGAGCACGTCGCCCGTACGGACGTCGAGCCGGGCAAGGGCGTGGCTGAACCGCGACCAGCGGTAGACGATCCCGGCGGTCGAGTCGACGAGCCAATCGAGATCGTCGCGCCCCATCGCGTCCCCCACCTGGTGCTCGAGCCGCGACCCGTCGACGTCTTCGACGCGCGCGATGGGCGCCCGGGCGTCACCGACGGTCTGCCGGCACAGGACGACGTAGTCCGTGTTGCTGGCCCAGGCCTCGCCGTCGCAGCGGCCCGGATCGGCGGTCGCGCGATCGGCGAGCTGGCGGACGGCCGGGCCGCCGTCCGCCTGGAGGTCGACCAGCCAGACCTGCTCGGTCCACGGCGCCTCGGGATCGATCGAGCGGCGCGGCGCGTACTGCACCGAGACGCGGATGCGCCGGCCGTCGGGTGAGACGCGGACCGTCGGCTCGCTGAGGATCGCGCCCGTCGCCGGGACTGCCACCCGCCCGAGGTCGAGGCTCGAGAACTTCAAATCGACGTCGGCCAGCCGATCCAGATCGATCGTGTCGAGCGAGACCGCCCAACCATCGGAGTCCCGAATGGCCGCTGCCATGTAGAGCGCGCCGCGATCGGGCGCCACGGCGACGTCGCGCAGGATCGCGTCCCAGGAGCGCGACGGCGAGGTGAGCTCCGCAGCGACATCGCGGCTGGTTTCGTGCCCGGCGGCGTCGTATCGAACGATCGTCACGCGCTGGACGGTGCCGTCCTCGGACCACGGTTGGTCGTAGCAGACGCACAGCGCCGTGCCGTCAGTGCCGGCGAAGATCCAGCCGCTGCCGCCCCAGACGGTCGACTGACCCGACATCGAGCCCGTTCGGGGGTCGAGCCAGCGCAGCCCTCCGGACAGGACCGGGAATGCCACGTCGGGCGCACCGGCGTCGGCGACGGTGAGCGCCGGGAGGCGCGTCGGGATTGCCGCGCGTTCGACACTGGGCTTGGGCTCGTCAATCCGCTGGACATTCGTTCCCTGGAGTCCAGGGCCGACGATTCCGAGACCGATCGCGATCACCAGGGCGGCTCCGGTCAGCGTCGCAGCCAGGCGCGGGCGGCGGCTGGGCCGGCTCTCGAAGCGGACGCCAATTCGATACCCGGTTTCGCGGGCGCCCGGGGCGAAGGGGTCCTGCGCGTCGAGCTCGTCCTGCTCGCTGGCTGCTCCGGGGCCGGCGGGGAACGCCATGGGACGCAACGTACACCCGAGACGACGCGCTATCCTCGCAGGCCCATGAACGCCCCTCGATCGGGCAGCGCCAACCTGCCTGTCGACCTGCGCTCCGACACGGTGACCAAGCCCACCCCCGAGATGCGCCGGGCAATGGCAGAAGCCGAGGTCGGCGACGACGTCTTCGGCGACGATCCGACCGTCATCGCCCTCGAAGAGCGCGCGGCGGACCTGCTCGGCAAGGAGGCCGGCCTGTTCGTGCCATCCGGCTCGATGGGCAACCTCGTCGCCCAGATGGCCCACCTGCAGCGCGGCCAGGAGGCGATCGCCGGCCAGCAGAGCCATCTCGTCATGGACGAGGCCGCCAGCCATGCCGTGGTCGTCGGTAGCTCGATCCGGGTGCTGCCCGACCGGCCCGATGGGACACTCGATCTGACTGCGATCCGGGACGCATTCCGCGACCCGACCGACGTCCACGAGCCAATCACCGGGCTGGTGGCGATCGAGAACACCCACGCCCATTCGATGGGCCAGCCGCTCACGCCCGCCTACACCGCCGCCGTAGCGGCCGTCGCCCACGAGCGCGGGGTGCCGCTGCACGTCGACGGCGCCCGGTTCTGGAACGCGGTGGTGGCCCTGGGGCTGACCGCCCGTGAGCTCGCGGCGCCCGCCGACAGCGTGTCCTTCTGCCTGTCGAAGGGTCTCGCCTGCCCCATCGGCAGCGTCGTCGTGGGGACACGGGAGTTCATCTGGCTGGCCCGTCGGGCCCGCAAGCTCCTGGGCGGCGGGATGCGCCAGGTCGGCGTGCTCGCGGCACCGGGCCTGCTCGCGCTGCGTGACGGCTCCGCCGGCATGATCGACCGCCTTGCCGAGGATCACGCCAACGCGCGCCGGCTGGCCGAGGCGTTGACCGGGATGGATGGCGTCATGTCGGCCGGCGACATCGCCCAGCCGGAGGCGGGTCCGCTCGATCCGGGACGGGTCCAGACGAACTTCGTCGTGTTCCGGGTCGAGCGCGACCGCGAAGCGTTCATCGACGCGGTCGCCGCCCGCGGCGTGCTCGTGGTGGCCTATCCCCACGGGCAGGTCCGCGCCGTCACCCACTACGGCGTCGGGGCCACCGAGATCGACATGGCGATCGCCGCGATCCGCGCCGGGCTTGAGGAGACGGCGGCGCTGGCGGGGACGGCCGGACGGCCGGCGGCGAGCGTCGCCGGCTGAGCTTGCTGGTCATCCCGTCGATCGACCTTGCCGCCGGTCGCTCGCGCGTCGTGTTCTGGCCCGGCGTCGCGACCGGCGTCGGCGCGCCGACTGACAGGCCGGATCGCATTGCCGAGCGGTTCGTGGAGCTTGGCGCGCGGCTCATCCACCTCGTCGACTTCGACGGCGCCCGGGCCGGTGCACCCGTGAATCTGGAGGCCGTCGGCACCATCGCCGGTCGGATTGCAACGCCGCTCCAGCTCGCAGGCGGTGTCGAGGGACCCGACGCCATTCGCCTTGCCTTCGCAGCCGGGGCGACCCGCATCGTGGCCGGGGTGGCCCTGGCGGACGATCCCCCGACCCTGCGGGCCTGCGTCGAGGTCGCCGGCGACTGGCTGGGCATCGGCCTGGATGCGCGCCCCGAGCGCCTCGCCGCATTCCGCTGGCAGCGCTCCCGACCGCCGACGATGGCGGAGCTCGCCGACGAGCTGGCCGCCGCCGGCGTACGGCGCTTCGTGCTGTCGCATCCCGGTGGCGACGAGACCATCGCCGGCGTTGCCGCGATCGCGCGAACCGTGGACGTCGAGCTCCTCGTGGCCGGCGGCGTTCGCGACCTGGATGGGATCCGCCGCGTGCGCGATGCCGGCGCGGCGGGCATCATCCTCGGCGAGGCGCTCCTGTCGGGAGCGATCGACTACACAGCCGCACGAGAGGCCGCCGCGTGAATCGCCGCCGATTTCGCCCACCGTCCCTCGTCGCGCTCACGGCCGCGCTGTCGCTCGCCGTTCTAGCCGGATGTGCGGGTGGTGGCAGCGCAGCAACACCATCGGGGAACGCCGGAGGAGCCTGCCCCACCAGCCCGCCGGCGCCACTCGCGGCC
>DASQFM010000251.1:0-5145 GCA_035633135.1 Candidatus Eiseniibacteriota bacterium | reverse complement strand
GGGCGGGCAGGGGCTGCAGCGGTTCGCGTGAGGTGCCGGCCTCGGCTCCGCGGGCGAGGGCCTCGTCGGCGATGTCGTCGTAGCGGCCCTCGGCGAGGGCCAGGTCGAGACCGCCGTCGGCGGCGTTCAGCCGAACGACGCGATCGTCCTCGGTCAGCAGGCCGACGGCGGGACCGTCGGCCGCGAGGTAGGCGAAGAGGCGCATCAACCGGGCCGGAGCCGACGCCGGCCGGGCGCCGGTCCCGCCTCCGGGCGCCGGTCCCCGTCGCTCACGGGGACGGCGAGACCGCTGGCCCGCTCGGCGATGCTTCCGGCGAGGCGGTGACGGCGGGGGCAGGCGAGCTCGTGACCGCCGCGGGCGAGCTCGCCACCGACGGGGCGGGCGACGCCGTTTCCGTTGGCGCCGTCGTCGCACCGGGAGTGGGAGCGGCACATTGCGCCTCGGGATTGGTCCGTTCACCCTGCTGGGCGTAGAAGGCCAGGATTGCGTCGCGATCGAAGTGATCGAGCGGCAGGACCAGGTCCCACAGGATCGCCGCGTACGGCCAGGCCATGTCGTCGAACCGGGCGATGACCGGGCCGATGAGGTGCGGTGGCACGCCGCACACGGGCGATGCCGGCCAGTCGTCGTACAGCTGTTTCAGCGCCCGCTGTCCTGCGTCGGTGCAACCTTCGCCGGCCGGCAGCGCCCCCGAGGGAGCTCCGGCTGCCGGCTCCCCGCAGCGGTACAGGAGGACCAGGCCGCCGTGCTCCATGTTGTGGATCCAGCCACCGGGCGCCTGGCGGTCGTCGGGGCCGTAGAGGGCCGGCTTGATTGGGCCGAGCCCGCTGGCGTTGTAGTGCTTGCTACTTGCCGGCGGACAGAACGTGTAGCGAACGACCGTGCCCGGTGTGACGTGCTCTCGGCCCATGTCGTCCTGGACGTAGCCGAGGCGCGCGGTTGCGCCCGGTGCAGGCTCGGCGGTCGGCGCGGGTGTCCAGATCGTCGAGCAGGCGTAGGCCGGCGAGGTCAGGCCCTGGAAGGCGAAGAAGCCGAGCAGCCCCAGCACGGCGACGCCGAGCGCCACGAGGAGCGGCCCGCGGTTCCGCTCCAGGAACGAGGCCTGACGCAGCGGTGCCCGCCGACGGCTGGCGCGGCCCGCGCCGGCACGGCCCGTGGCTGCGGGGCGGCGTCCGGCGTCGGCCGGACCGCGGGCCGAGCGGTCCGGCCGATGTGACGAGATGGTCAACGTTGATCCTCACGATCGAGCCGCCGGCGGCGGCGAGTAGATGCGAGCCCAGAGGGTACCGTCCCGACGGGGGTCCCGCCTCCCAGGGGGCTCAGTGCTGCGCCCCGTTCGGGCCTGATCGAGTCAGGCCTGATCCAGCCAGCCGGCGACGGCCGACTGGCGAAGGCCTCGGAAGAGCAGGCCCGCGAGGGCGGCGAAGAAGAGAGCGAAGACCGGCAGGCCGAGGAGCAGGAACCAGCCGATCGTCGGCAGCGTGAGTGAGCTGAGCCCGAGGGCGAAGCCCCGCGCCGCCGCCTTTCGTTGCAGGACCAGGGTGATCGTGAAGATCGTCCAGGCGAGCAGGATCATCACCACGACCCCGGGCAGGCTGACCGGGGCTGCAATGGCGAGGTCGATCACGTAGCGCAGCGCCAGGCCCAGGCCGGCGAGGATCACGAAGGCATAGCCGAGGAACAGCGCGACGCCCCACGGGACCGCGCGTAGCCGATCGATCACGCCGGCGATTCTAGGGCCGCGCCCATCGCCGCCAGTCGCGGCACCAGGTGCTGCCGCCGACGCGGCAGGTGCCGCAGCAGCCGCTGGACGGGCGTGACCGCCCCAAACGCGCGGACGGCGAGCCATCGCCCGTGCGACGATCGGCATCCGCGCCGGTATCGCACCGGCGCGCGGCCTTTCCGAGTCCCGCCTGAGGAGCCCGAACCGGCATGCCCGTCGACACGCCCGCCTGGGTCCGCGACGCCGTCTTCTACCAGATCTTCCCGGATCGCTTTGCGCAGAGTGCCCGCGTTCCGAAGCCCGGGCCGCTCGAGCCGTGGGATTCGCCGCCGACGCTGCACGGTTTCAAGGGCGGCGACCTGCTGGGCGTTGCCGAGCACCTCGACCACATCGCCGATCTCGGAGCCAATGCGATCTACCTGACGCCGGTCTTCCAGTCGGCCTCCAACCACCGCTATCACACCTACGACTACTTCACGGTCGATCCGCTCCTCGGCGGCAACGCGGCCCTGCGGGAGCTGCTCGACCAGGCCCACGGACGGGGCATGCGAGTGATCCTCGACGGCGTCTTCAACCACACCGGCCGGGGCTTCTGGCCGTTCCATCACGTCCTCGAGCTCGGGGCGGCGTCGCCTTACCGGTACTGGTTCAACTTCGACCAGGAGGCCCTGGACCGCGGCGCCCCGATCGACGCCTATCCCGCGGCCCGCGCGCGCCACGGCGTGGCCATGAGCGAGCCGCCGCTCGAGCAGCCGGAGGGCGGCAGCGGCGGCTCGTACTCGCGCCTCGGCTACCAGGCGTGGTGGGACATGCCGGCGCTGCCGAAGCTGAACATCGGTGAGCCTGCCGTCCGCGAATACATCTGGAGGGTGGCCGAGCACTGGCTGCGATTCGGCATCGATGGCTGGCGCCTCGACGTCCCGGGGGAGATCCAGGACCCGCCCTTCTGGGCCGAGTTCCGGCGCCGCTGCCGGGCCGTCAATCCGGAGGCGTACATCGTCGGCGAGATCTGGGACGTCGCCCCGGACTGGGTGGCCGGCGATCGGTTCGATGCCCTGATGAACTACCCGCTGGCCGAGGCGATCATCGGCTACGTCGCGGGCGCGTCGCTGAACGAGCCGCTGCTCCGGTTGCACCACGAGTACGGGCGGATCGGCCGGCTCGATGGCCGGGCCTTCGGGGCGCGGCTGGTGGAGCTGCTCGGCGCCTACGATACGGCCGTCACGGCGGTCCAGCTGAACCTCCTGGACAGCCACGACACGCCGCGCCTGCTGTCGATCCTCGGCGGCGACCGCGCCGCGATGCAGCTGGCGGTCCTGCTGCAGGCCAGCCTGCCCGGCGCGCCGTGCATCTTCTACGGCGACGAGGTGGGCCTCCAGGGCGGCATGGATCCGGACTGCCGCCGGTCCATGCCGTGGGACGAGGGCCGCTGGGATGGCGAGCTCCTCGCGTTCGTGCGGGCTGTCCTCCGCCTGCGCCACGCCGAACCGCTGCTGCGCCATGGAGACCTGACCGTGGTTGCGACCGAAGGCCGGGCCATCGCGTTCCAGCGAAGCGCCGGAGCTGCGCTCTTCGATGGGGTCGCCCCGTTCTCCTCCGGCGTCGACTCCAGCCCCCGGTTCCGGGCGGAACGGCTCGTCGTCGCGCTCAACCCGGACAGCGAGCCCGTCCGTCTCGTGCTGGATCGGGGCGCGGTGCCGGGCTCGATCGCCGAGATCCTGCCCTTGCCCGGCTGGGCCATCGCCGAACCGCTTATTGCCGACGCCGCCGGCGATCTGGCCGCCACGATCGCGCCGCGGTCCGGCGTGGTCGCCCGCCTCGCCTAGACTCGACGCCTGGTGGCCGTTCTGCCCGTCTCCATGTCGGCTGACCTCGCGCCGCGTCTCGCCGCGGCGATCGACGCCGAAGGAAAGATCGCCCGCGGCCTCGAGGCGCTCGGGCCCGTGTCGGGACGAGATGTCCTGCTCATCGATGCCGAGGGATCGGCCGTCGCGACTGCGGTCGCCGAGCTCGAAGCGAGAGTGGTCCACGTTCCGGTGACCAGCCCGTTGCGGCTTGACGTGCCGGACGCCGCGGTCGATGTCGTCGTGGGGCTGTGGTCGGCGTTTCGCGGCGTCGATGCCGCCGAGCTGGCCGAGGTCGATCGGGTTCTCCGGCCCGACGGACGCCTGCTCGCGGTGCACGACTACGGGCGCGACGATGTCTCCCAGCTCTTCGGCGACCGGCCCGAGTACAACGACTGGGGCCGGCGCACCGGTCCGTTTCTGACCGGCGGCTTCCGGGTCCGGGTGCTGCACTGCTGGTGGTCGTTCGATTCCCAGGCCGCCATGACGAGCTTCCTGGGCGAGGCCTTCGGGGAGGCCGGCGTCGCGCTCGCGGCGGGCCTCAAGCGGCCGCGGCTCTCGTACAAGGTCGCGATCTACCACCGAACACGGCCACCCGGAGATGGCCCCGCAACCCCGGGCTGATACGCTCCGCCAAATGGACCGACCGACGCCGCCGCGCGACAGTTTGTCGCAGGCGCCCGGCGCCGAGCCGGCTCTGCCTGGCGCCGAGCGGGCGCTGCCCCGCGTCGAGGCGCCACCGCGCACCGCACCGCGCTCGTCGCTGCGATCGCCGCGCGATCGTGCCGGATCGCTGCGCTCGGATGCCCGTCGCCTCGATCCCCGGGGCGCGGCTGTCAGCCGCTTTGATTCCTTCCGGCGTGAGGCCGCGGTGCGGGCAGGCTCGACCTTCCGGGCCGGCGGCCTGCGGATCAACGCCGGCGGGCTGCGAATCAACCCGCTGGCCCTGCTCGTTGCCGGGGCCATCGTCTTCGCGATCTTCTACATCAGCTGGGCGGTCTTCCGGGTCCGCGACGTGGCCCAGATCCCGATGCTCAGCACGGGCTTCCTGGTCCTCGGGCTGGCCCTGGCGGTCATCGCCGTGAGCGCCGCGATCCGGATGTGGCGGGCGGCGGAGCGAGCGCGGACGGGCCGGGCGATGTTGCTCGCGATCGCGGGTGGGCTGGCGGGCCTGGGGGCCATCGGCTGCCTCACGGTGACCATCCTGTTCGCGCTCGTCTGGCGCTCGTAGGGCCTCTGTTAGACTCGGCCCGCTCCCCGAGCCCCCATCGTCTAGAGGCCCAGGACGCCACCCTTTCAAGGTGGAGATCGCCGGTTCGAATCCGGCTGGGGGCACCACTGCTCACCACTCAGCCGGACCATCCGTGCGTTGGCCGCTGCGCGCCTCGCTCACGCACCTCGGGGTGCGCTCGCTCCGGTGCTCGCGGCCGCCTTCGGCTGGCCTCGGCTGAGCGGCGAGCGAACCAGCGGAGGTAGGCGGATCCGCGGCCATCGCCGCGTTGGCTCCTGCGGGCGTTCGCTCACGCACCTTGGGGTGCGCTCGCTCGCGTCCTCGTCGCCGCCTTGCGCTGACCACG